>QJVU01000197.1 GCA_003235605.1 Planctomycetota bacterium
CCCGGCGCGTCCGGCCTCGGTCGCTCCCCGGTAGATTCGATCGGGCTACATGGTCGCAGTCGACAAGCAACCGGGTCTTGCGGTGCATCCGGCCGGGCGACGTGTCCACGGCACCCTCATCCACTTCTTGCACACCCGCTATCGCCGCCCCGGCGATCCAGAACATGACGTGGTACCACGGCTGCTCCACCGCATCGACCGCGAGACCTCAGGCGTGGTCATGGCAAGTTTGGACGAGGGCTTTCACAGCCAGGTGGCGCGGCAGTTCGAGAACCGCCAGGTGAAGAAGACCTACCTGGCTGTCGTGCACGGTTGCCCGCAGGAGCCGGTCGGCTGCATCGATTTGGCCATCGGACCCGACAAGGACTCTGCCATTCGATTGAAGCTCAAGGCCAACCGCGATGGATCCGGTCTGCCTGCACTCACGAAGTACCGGGTGATTCGCCGCAACAGCCGGTTCGCGCTGGTAGAGATGGTGCCCAAGACCGGGCGGACCCATCAGCTGCGGGTGCACATGGCAGCGTTGGGCTGTCCGCTCGTTGGGGACAAGGTCTATGGGGTCGACGACTCGGTCTTCCTGGAGTACCTGGAGAACCGGCTCAGCGATGCCAGCCGTGAGCGCCTCGTGCTGTCGCGGCACGCGCTCCACAATGCGAGCCTCCGCTTCTACCACCCCTTTGAGGACCGGGAGATGCTCATCACGGCGCCCCTGCCGCCAGACATGGCAGCTCTGATGGCGGAAGCTGCCGGATGAGCCGGTGCGGCTGAGACGTTGCCCTCAGAGGGGGATGTTGAAGGGCTGGGCCAGGCGATATCGGTCGGTCCGGCGGAGCGGGTCGGGGCTGAAACGGGCAGCGTCTTCCTCGGTCTTCGAGCCAAGCGACAGGCTCTGCTCCGGCGGGGCGACTTCCTGCTGAGGACCCTTTTCCTTGCGGAGTTGGCGGGGGCGTACGGCCTTGTCGTCCAGCTCTCGCATCGCTGCCGTTTCAGGAACGAGGGACATCTGAAACCTCCTGAAGGCACACACTGTAGGTGGCTGCGCGGCGCGGCGCAACTCCCTCGCTAAGTGATCTTGAGCATGAGGCTTAGGTCATGAGGAACAGCCCGAACAGGATCGGCACCACCATGAGCGCCAGGTAAAGGACGAGAATCGCCCAAAGCTCTCTGCGTAATGAGCTCTCCGGCGGTGTGTCAGGCCTGGGCATGTCTTCTTGCGCTGGAAATACACAGAAACGCCGCTGCGCCCACAAAGACCGCAATCAGGAGGCCCAGGACGCCGTCGGCGAGGAACGCGAAACCACCTCCGAGCAGAGGCAGGACAAGAGCGCCGGTGAGCACCCCACCCATGTCGCTCCCCCCTTGGTCGCTGTCCTCGTCCACGGTGAAGGGCATGTGTTCCAGGTTCTGCACGCTCGTCCGGGTTACCAGGACCGCGATGCTGGTCGAGAACAGACTGAGGGCGAGCCCCAAACCGGCGGCAGCAGGTGTGTGCTCGCCGAAGGTGAGGACCGCTATCAGCGCGGTGACATGCACCGGCAGTATGACGTGGGTCGTGAGCGCGATGAGACTTGCGGCGCGGAACAGGGCCGGCGTTACATGAGGGCTTTGCTGGAACATCCAGCCGGCTCGTTCGTGGTCCGAGCGGGGCATGAAAGCCACCAGGAACGGCATGAAGATCGCTGGGAACTGCAGCGCGACCCCCAACAGCAGGCGGCGCGCCTGAGGTTCCCCCGCTGCCGTGAAGCTCAACAGCACCATTGCGAAGGGCAGGCCGAACAGCGGCAGCACACGTGCCCGGAAGCCGGGGCTGCGATAGATCATCGTGGAGATGAATGCCGTGGCCCCCAGAAGCGCTCCCCTTCGTGCGATAGCCTGGTCGAGGGTCTCCAGCCAACGATGGCGCGGGGGCCTGTTCGCGCGTCGGCGCAGCGCTGCGGTCTGCATGGTGGAGGACACCGCGTAGAGCAGGACGCAGGCCGTCAGGAGATATGCGAGGAACCACCAGCTCCTGGGATCGCCAACGAATCGCGCCCCCCAGTAAGGTGGCCAGGCCCACGCCGAGGCGGGCCCGAGGGGTACATCGGCGGCGGTGCCTTCCAGGTGGCGAAGGCAGACCACCATCAACAGGAAGCCGCCCCCGAGCAGCAGCGCCTTCAACGTGCCCACCGCCAACTGGGCCCGGGCTGGACCGAACAGAAGGTGCACCGCGCGGGTGAACACCGCCAGGCAGCCAGCCATGATGCCCGCGCTCAGGCATGCGACCGCCAGGTAGGCGGGAGTCACCCACAGTTCTTGTCCGCACACCCAATAGGCAATCACGGCAGGTGGCAAGGCCATGCCGACGGTCACCAGGCACAGGTGGAAGCCGCCGTGCAGCGCCCGGGCCAGGGTCAGTGCAGTTGCGGGCAACGGCGCGGTGCGGGCCACGATCTCGTCAGCCAGCGTCCTCTTGTAGCGCTGCGGATCGCCGAGGAGACCGATGCCCACCATCAGAGTGGACAACGACAGGTTCGCCGCCAGATAAGCCACGTCGTTCTCGTATGGAGGCTCGGACACGACCAGGATAGCGAACACCAGTCCGATGAAGGCTTGGGTGAAGATCGTCGTGGTCAGACTGCTGCCCGGTTGTCCGCTCTTGCGGCTGTCCCCGAAGAAATCCAGCACCAGCCATGCGTGCACCAGCGCCAGGATGCGGGACGTCATGAGGGCTGGGGTGACTTCTGGCGAAACACCCCGAAGGAGGATGTGTAGCCGTGAAGATAGGTCGTGTTCTGCACCGGGCCGATCTCACCGTTGCAGAAGAAGCCGCTCAGCGGTACCGCTCCGACCAGCTCTCGGAACACCCGACTGTCGTGATGGGGCTCGCCGTACAAATGCTCTCCGCGACCCAGGCAGGAGAACAGCAGGGCGCCCTTGTAGTCGTCTCTGTCACGGCGACTCCCGAGCACCTGCCTCAGGTCCTGGTCGCTCGAGGAGCCATCGCGCAGGTGGAACTGCACCGGTCGTCCCACCGGCAGCAGGGCCCCCACGGCCAGGCTGCCGGTGCTGGGGTCAAAGCCCAGGATGTTCCTGATCAGGAAGTCACCGTGCCGGGGTGCGCTGGTTGCAAAGGGATCCATGGCGATGCCCAGGAACAAGGGCATGTTGTGTGCCAGTTCCAAGTCATCGCCCTGCAGCGATTGCAGCTGCTCCTGCAGGAACGCCGTCGAGGGCTTGCCATCGACCTCGATCAGCATGTTGCGGCTGGCCTTGGTGATCCGGCCGACCTTGCCGAAGGGCTTGCAACCCTGGGCCACCATCGTGTCCATCACTATGTTGCCACGGAAGCCAGCCACCACGGCACCGCTATGGTGGCAGCTCCGGTCACGGAACAACGCATTCCCGCCTGGCTCGCTGGCACCGCTGGCGATGCCGCCCACCTTCGGTGCATCGGGGTAGGCGAAGTCCATCCCCGCCAGCAGCCGATCGGTCGAGAACGAGAACGGGTCCGGCACGATGACGAACCCCGCCGCATGCTGCGGAGACACGCCGATGAGGTCGATCCACTCCGATGGTGACGCATCCCCGTCGGGGATGTCCCCGTCGGTCAGGTGCGTGGCGGTGACCTCCACCGCGGGAAGCGAGGCGGTCGTCAGGCTCACCGCCGCCATGCCGCCCTCCACCTCGAACCCGGTGCCGATGATGCCGCCCCCGGAGCAGCCCAGGAGCGTGCCTGGGTCCAGGAGCCGGTGCAGCAGCTCCGGCACCTCCTCCAAGCGCTGCCCGAAACAGTTGGACACGAATGCAAAGCAGAGGTCGACACTCGCGCCGTCCAGGTTGATCAGTACCTCGTCTGCTGCCTCGTGGCAGGCTTCTTCGAGGTCCGGTTTGGTGGAGAGGCTGGAGCTGAAGATCATCGGCCCTTGCACCATACGCGACTAGCGGAGCGAGATCGACCGGTCTGCGCGGAGGAAGTGGACGACCAACTCCACGTCTGGGTGTTTCTCGCGGTCCAGACCAAGAACCAGGCCACGTCCGTAGGCCTCCAGTTGCTTCCGGTAGTGCTCGGCAGCCCGTTCGTGGGCACCCTCGAGGACGCGGTCGGTCTTCCAATCGATGGCAACGAAGTGACCGTCGCCTTCCTGCAAGAGCGCATCCACGAAGCCGTTGGTGATCGTGCCCGAATCCGGGTCGTGGAAGCTCAGGGGCACCTCCCGCCACACCCGGTGTGCCGCGGCGAGGCGCTTGCGGATCGCCGACTTGTGGAACAAGTGCGCCATCGGGCGCAGCTCCTCTGGATGCGGCAGGCTCAGGAGCAGGTCCTCGTCCACGGTCTCGCGGTCCAGATCCACTGCCGCCAGGTAGTCGTGCATTGCTGCCCCAAGCTCCTGGGCGGGCACTGTCGCCGCAGCCACCGCCGCCTTGTCGATGTGCTCGAACTCCACGAGCTCCTTGGTCCGGCTCGGGGCGATCTCCGCTGGTCGAACGTGTTGTGAGAGCGTGGCGACCCGCTGGTGCCAGGTTTCCAGGGCCGCGAGGATCTTTCCAGGATCTGCGGCGGTCGTTGTGGTCTCGGTGGTTGCACTGCCATCCGCCGCACTGATGCGGGTGATCCCCTGTGGAGCCACGTTGTTGATGTCGTCCAGCCAGATCCCACTCCTCTCGCCCCCGCCGTGGATCATCACCAGCTTGTCGCGCGCCCTCGTCGCTGCCACGTAGAACAACCGCCGGTGTTCGGCATGGGCGTGTTCCTTGTTTGCGCTCTTGCTCAAGAGGCTCTGGGTGTTCTCGATGTCGGTGACCTTGACCGCGATCGCTTCGTACCCATCGGCGTCGAACTGCCGCTCCACCTTGGTTCGGTCCTGCGTTCCCTCTTCCCTCACCCAGCGCGCCAGGTCAGGCAGCAGCACCGTCCCGAACTCCAGCCCCTTGGCTTTGTGGATGGTGATGATCCGCACCACGTCGAGACCGCCGCTGAACAGGTCGCTCTCCTCGTCGTCGGTCTCCAGCCGCGTGTGCCGCGCCAGGAACCGCGCCACGTCCTGGAGATCCGAGAACTCCCTGCCCAGGAGTTCCTGGATCAGGCGGTCCAGGTTTGCCAGCCGCTGGGCGCCCTCGAAGCCCGACCCCTCCATGAGCCGCAGGTGGTCCAGACCCAGGATCTTCGTCACCGCCTGGTCCACGGGCAGCCCGAGCACCCTGCGATGCAGGGTCTTCAGCACCCAGAGGCAACGTTGTACCGGGTTGCTGCCCTGGCCCTCCTCCTCCTTGACGGAGCGATAGTCCAGCGACCCACCGCGCAGGCGATGGTCCAGGATGTCGGAATCGCCTGCCCCCGAGAACGCCGAGCGCAGCAACGCCAGCACGGGCACCGGATCGTGCGGGAACGCCATGGCGTTCACCAGTGCGGTTGCGAGGATCACCTCCTGCCGGGAGTAGAAACGCCGGCTGCCTTCCAGGACGTAGGGAATCCCGCTTTCCCGAAGAGGCCGCATCAACCATGTGGCGTCCGCTGCCCTGAGAAGGATGGCCATCTCGCCGTAGCCAGTCCCCTCCCGACGAAGGCGCTGGATGGACTCGACGATCAGGCGGCCCTCCCGCGCCCGCCGTTCGTCAGCGGTGAGGGGATCCTCGTTGTCGCTGCGCACGAGCTCCACGCAGGTGCTGCTGCCACCCTCCCTGTGGGGCACGACGGCTTCGTAGCCGAATTGGTAGGGTGGATAGTCCTGAATCGCGCGGGCACAAACCTCGTTGACGAACCCGAGCACCGGAGGGAGCGAACGGAAGTTGGCGG
>QJVU01000559.1 GCA_003235605.1 Planctomycetota bacterium
AGTCGGGGCCAGGTCCCCATGGTGGTCAACAGGAACGACGTAGTCCGCCTCCGCTTCCTCAACGCGTCCGGGGCGACGAACTTCGTCGTCACCGTGGATGGCCATCCGATGCGGGTGACCCATGCGGACGGTCAGCCGGTTGTGCCGGTGACGACGACTGCCATCCCGATCGGCGCGGGCGAGCGGTACGATGTCTACATCACGGCCGACAATCCGGGGAAGTGGAGCATCGCCGCAGCCGACCTGTACTCCCGGAGCCAGACGCTGGTGCGCGCGGTCTTGGCCTATGTCGGTGCAACGGGTTCCGATCCGTCGCCGACCTACGTGCCGGAGTCGCTGCGGAGTGGAGTGCTCCTGAGCTACGACCGGTTGCAGAGCGCGAAACCCATCGGGCCGATAAGTCCCAACCCCGGCGTGGTCCACGATCTGGCGCTGGGATGGCAGGGGATGATGCGCTACGTCTGGACGATCAACGGCGAGGCATTCCCCAACGCAGCGCCCCTGGATGTTCGGCAAGGCCAGACCGTGCGGTTCAACATGCGGAACTACACGATGGCGGCGCATCCCATGCACCTGCACGGCCACTTCCTGAAGGTCGTGGGGTCCGGCGGCGGGACGGCGGCGCCGCTGGTGAAGGACACCGTCCTGGTCCCCCGGGGCATCATGATGCTTCCCGGGCGGTTGGATGCGGAGTTCGTCGCAGACAACCCCGGCAACTGGGCCTACCACTGCCACATGATCTACCACATGACCGCCGGCATGATGCGCCTGGTGCGCTATGTGGCCACCGACCAGGATGGCGATGCGCTGCCCGATGGCCTCGACTTCGATCCAGCACGCGGCCATGCCGTAGCATGGACGGATCCCGGCTCCGGTGGCTATCTCCCGGGATCCGTGGTTCGTGCGGTGGCGCAGTGGCCAGCAGGGGAAAGAGTGACCTGGTTCGTAGGGACTCGGCTTTCGACACCGGTCTCCCTCGGGCTCCTGGGGAGCGTCGAGATCAACCCCCTTGCCCTCTTGGCGACGACCCTGGCTGGAGGCGACAACCTGGCATCCCTGCCCCTGAGCCTGCCAAACCTCTCGAACCTCTCGGGCTTGACGCTGGGTTTGCAGGCCCTCGCCACCCACAGGTCCCTTGCTCCGGGGCATCGGCTCTCCACGATGACCCTGCTGACGGTGAGATGACCGTAAGTTGTGGACTGCTGGAAGGTGGCAGGGTTTGATGCCTGCCACCGTGAACGATCAGATCATTCCCCGCGAATACCAGCTGCCCCTGCCGCAGGACCAGCTCATCCTCGAGGAGAGCCCCGATTCCGAAGCCGTGCCCATGGACGCGGTTTTCGTAGGGGGCGGGCCCGCGGGGCTGGCGGGGGCGATCGAGCTGGCGAACCTCGTGAAGAAGAACAACGAGTCCGGCGGGGGTCTGGGCGAGGTGGAGATCGGCGTCCTGGAGAAGGGCGCGGAGTTGGGACACCACACGCTCTCAGGCGCGGTGATCAATCCTCGGTCGCTGCGGGAGCTGTTTCCCGAAGTCAAGATCGAGGACCTGCCCCTGAGGCAGGAGGTGAGGAAGGAAGCGGTCTATGTGTTGACGAAGTCGTCGGCGATACGCATTCCCACACCGCCGACGATGAAGAACCACGGCAACTACACCGCCTCCCTCTGCGAGGTGGTGAAGTGGATGGGGGAGCGAGCCGAGGCCTTGGGCGTGAACCTGTTCTCCGGGTTTCCCGTCGGTAGCCTGCTGGTGGCGGGGGACGGGGTCGTCGGTGTGCGCACGACCCCGGCAGGCCTCGACCGCGAGGGCAAGCCCGGCGCCAACTTCGAGGCGGCCATGGACATCACCGCCAGGGTTGTTGCCCTGGGCGAGGGGACCCGCGGGCCGCTGACCCAGGCCTGGTTCCAGTGGCAAGGGGTCCGGTCGCCGAATCCGCAGATCTATGCCCTGGGGGTGAAGGAGATCTGGAAGGTCAAGAAGCCCCTGGACCAGGTGATCCACACCATGGGTTGGCCCCTGCCCAAGGACTGCTTCGGCGGCAGCTTCATGTATCCGCTGGCGGAGGATCTGGTGGCGATCGGCATCGTGGGTGGGCTGGACTACCGTGCCGCGGACCTGGATCTGCACGAGAAGCTGCAGCGGATGAAGGAGCACAAGTTGTTCCGGGAGTACCTCGAGGGGGGCGAACTGGAGGAGTGGGGAGCGAAGACGATTCCCGAGGGCGGCTACTATTCCCTGGCGGAGCGCCGTTCCGGGAACGGCCTCGTGGTCCTGGGAGATGCGGCGGGCTTCGTGGACGTGCCGTCCCTGAAGGGCATCCACTACGCTGTCCAGTCCGGCATCTTCGCGGCGCGGACGATCTACAAGGCCCTCGAGGCAAAGGACACCTCGGCGGCGAAGTTGGCCGAGTACGACCGCCTGGTGAACGAGTCCTACATTGCCGAAGACCTGCACCGCACCCGCAACATGCGCCTGGCATTCAAGTCGGGCTTCTACGTGGGCGGGCTCAAGTCCGGCCTGATGACCGTGACCGGTGGGCGCTTCCCCGGTGGCAGGGTCGACGTCGAAGAGGACGCTGCCGAGGCAAAGGTCCTGAGCGTGGCGGCGAGCAACTCCTTCAAGCCCGACGGCAAGCTGACTTTCTCCAAGGTGGATGCGGTGTTCAAGTCCGGCAACGCTACCCGGGACACCGTGCCCCAGCACGTGCTGGTGCCCAACGACGTGCCGGAGCCGGTTGCCAGGATGTACGCGGCGATGTGCCCGGCGGAGGTCTACGACGTGCGGGACGGCAAGCTGATCGTCAACGCCCCGAACTGCGTAGACTGCAAGGCCACGGACGTGCTTGGACCCCGCTGGACCCCGAGGGAGGGTGGCAGCGGCCCCCGCTACCGGCGGATGTAGTCCGAACCGGGAGCGGATTCTGCTATCCTGCGGGGACCATGCAGCGCTCTCTCTTCCTGGCCCTCGTTCTGTTCTCGCCGAGTCTCGTTGCCCAGACCCAGGCCCCCACACACCACCTGGTACGGGTCGAGGTCAAGGACGCCCGTCACATGATCCGGCTCTTGAAGCTGGATCTGGATCTGGCGGCCTGCCATGCCCCGGAAGCCAACGCGAAGGAGGTGGAGGTCATCGCCACCGCCGAGGACATCGACCGGATCCGCGAAGCGGGCTTCCAGGCCACGGTGACCATCAAGAACCTGGAGGACCACTACGAGCGGGAGCTGAAGAAGGACTACACGCCGGGGCCCCTCACCCTGACACCGGCCTTGGGCAAGGGCTCCATGGGTGGCCATTACACCCTGGCGGAGATGGAGGCCATCCTGGATGCCTTCGCCAAGAACCACCCGAAGATCTGCAGCGCCAAGGTCAGCATCGGCAAGTCGATCGAGGGGCGAAACATCTGGATGGTGAAGATCAGCGACAACGTCATCATCGACGAGAACGAGCCGGAGGCGTTCTACGACGCCCTGCACCATGCCCGGGAGCCGCTGTCCATGGAGACGACGATCTTGTTCATGGACGAGCTGCTCACCGGCTATGGGACGGACCCGGAAGCCACGTTCATCGTGGACCAGCGTGAGCTCTACTTCGTTCCCTGCGTGAATCCCGACGGCTACGAGTACAACCGCAGCATCCGCCCCGGGGGCGGTGGCATGTGGCGGAAGAACCGGCGCAACAACGGCAACAACGTCTACGGCGTCGACCTCAACCGCAACTACACCACGGGCTGGACAATGCCCTACGGGGGGGCCTCCACCAGTCCGTCTTCGGAGACGTACCGCGGGACTGCGGCGTTTTCGGAGCCGGAGGCCGCGGCGCTCGATGCCTTTGTCAAGAGCCGCAACTTCACCCAGGTCACGAGCTGTCACACGTACACCGGCGTACTCCTCAGGCCGTGGGGCTACCAGTCCGGGGACCCGTCGAACGTTGCCGAGTACAAGCAGCTGGGAGCCCTGTTCACCGTGGAGAACGGCATCCCCCACGGCTCTGCCAGCCAGCTGCTCTACATCGCCTCGGGCACTGCCGTAGACCACCACCACGCTGCCCACGGCGCGATCTCCTGGACGCCGGAGCTCGGCAAGAGCAGTGAGGGCGGCTTCTGGCCCAACGCCACCAACCTGGTGAACATCGCCCGGCGCCACCAGCGCATGTTCCGGAAGATGGCGCTGACCGCGGGGACGTGGCTGGACATCGAGAAGATCGCGGTGAGCGAGGGACCGGGGGGGAACAACAACGGCATCGTCGAGGCCGGCGAAACCGGTCACGTCGTGGTGAGCTTGCGCAACCAGGGCCTGGTGGCCGCGGCCGCCGGTCCGGAGGCGGTCCTGACGCCCGTGACCAGCGGCATCACGGTGGGTACCGGAAAGGTGACGCTTTCTGCACCGGTGCGCCTGGGCGCCACCAGCAACGCCAGCACGCCGCTGACGTTCGTGGTGCCCAAGAGCTTCGGGGGCCGCCTGGTGGAGCTCAAGCTCTCGGTGACCGGTGGCGCCCAGACCTTCTCGGAAACCCTGCGCCTGCCCCTGGCACCGCTGGGTCTGGCAGTGGCCCATGACATGGAGAAGGACCGCGGCTTCGAGCGGGGCGGCAGCACTGCGACCAGCGGTCTGTGGGAACGCGCCGCGCCCCAGGCGACGTGGTCGGGTTCGCAACCCATCCAGCCGGGCAACCAGACCACGCCCGGCGGCAGCCTCTGCTGGGTCACCGACAGCCGGGCCGGGAGCAACGCCGGCAGCTACGACGTGGACAACGGTTACACCGACCTGCTGTCCCCGGTGCTGGATCTGGCGCACCTGCAGTTGGTGGAGGTCTCGTTCCAGCGCTGGTACGCCGAGAGCCTGTCCGACGATCCCTTCGAGGTGTTCGTGAGCAACGACGGCGGCACCAACTGGACCAGGATCCTCGCCGACAGCAATAGCACCGGCCAGTGGACCCGCTTCGTCCAACAGCTCTCGATTCCGATCACCAGCAGGATGCAGTTCCGGTTCCGTGCCCAGGACCAGAACGCTTCCCTCGTGGAGGCGACGGTGGACGACTTCACGATCCGCGGTCTGGTTGGCGATGGCACCCTGACCCTGTTGTCCTCGGGGCGGCGCGGCACGACCCTGCGCATGGGTATGTCCAGCAGGCCGGGCAGCAACGTCTGGCCGATCGTGGGCCTGAAGCTGGCCAACGTGCAGGTTCCGGGCCTGTCCGGCACCCTGCGCCTGGATCCGGGCGCCGCGGTCCTGCTGAACCCGCTGCCTGTCGACAGCAGCGGCCACCGGGGGCTGGACCTCCCGATCCCCAACGAGCAGGGCATAGTGGGTGTCGACTTCCACCTGCAGCTGCTCTATCAGCTGGGCGCGTCCGCGGGCTTCGGGAACTTGCAGACCGTTCGGGGTCGTTAGCGCTTGCCCGAGCTCGCGGCAGTCCGTGCCGTGCTGCCGGCATGGGCCGGTTGGAGCAACCTGCTGCTCTACCTGTTGCTGTGCCTGGTCGCCACCTGGGCCGGGCTCGCCATCGTGAGCTGGCTGAACCACGTGCGGGTGGCTCCTTACGCCCACTGGAGCGAGCGGGCGAGGCAGCTCCTACCCGCCCGCAGGAACCTGACCTTGAGCGCCTGGCTGCTGCTGGGCGAGTTCGTGGTGCTCACGCACGTCGCGTTCGGAGACCTGAGCCCGGTGCCCTGGGGGGCCTACGCCGCGTTGGTCCTGGTCGGTCTCTGGCTGGTGGCGGCCGTGATGCTGTGGAGGTTCCAGCGCCGGTGGCAGGGGTGCTGGCTCACCCTGGGC
>QJVU01000299.1 GCA_003235605.1 Planctomycetota bacterium
ATGCGGATGGCTTCGGCCTACTCCCGTCTCCGGTTCTGCGTGGTGGCCCCCGGCTACTCCCGCTTCACGGAGACCCTGAACCTGGACGGCCCCGGGACCACCGACGTGCAGGTGCAGTTGCAGCCGGGCTTCCGGGTCTTCGGCCGGGTGTCCGACACCCAGGGACGACCCCTCGAAGGCGTCGAGGTCTCCACGTTCTGGGCCCGCCTCACCGGCGAAAGAACGCTCACCGATGCCGAGGGCAACTACCAGCTGGATACCCTCGTCATGGGGCGCAACGCCCACTACGTGGTGGCCACCCTCGAAGGCTATGCCCGCACCCAGGGCCACGCCTCGGTGCCAGGCAAGGAGGCGCGTATCGACCTGACGATGAAGTGTGCCGCCCTGGTCACCGGCACGGTGTTCGGACCGGATGGCAGGCCCCTGGCCGGGGCCCGGGTGGGGATCTCGGGGGGCAGCCGCGGTGTGGGCAGGGGCTCGGTGGTGACCAGGGAGGATGGCCGGTTCCAACTGCAGCATCGACCGCAAGCCAGGTCCTACCTCTGGACCCACCGCCAGGGCTTCGCCGTGGATCGGCAGCTGGTGGCTGCGATGCCGGAGGGGGGTGCCGTGGACCTGCAGGTCCACCTGCAGCGGGGCCACTTCGTGGCCGGCCGGGTCTTGGACACGGAGGGCCGGGCCATCGCGGAGGCGCGGGTGAGTGCCCGTTCGGACCGCGGTGTGCGGTTGGGCATCAACGACACCACGGCAGCCGAGGGCCGCTACCTCCTCACGGACCTCCCTGAGAACCTCCCCGAAGAGAAGCTGCTCCTGTTCGTCTCCGCCCCGGGCTACATCACCCGCAGGCAGGAGCCGGTCCTGGACAGCGAGGGCTGCGACATCGTGTTGGAGAGATCTGCAATGCTGCGGGGCCGGGTGGTGGACGGTGTCTCCGGGGCGCCGATCCAGGACTTCCGCATCCGCGTCCTGAAGCACTCCAAGCCGGGCATCGGTTTTACCTGGCTGGGCCAGGGCCAGCGCTTCCTCAACCCCGAGGGACGTTGGAATACCGAACGCGAGGGCATCGTCGCGGGCACCACCTTCGACCTGGAAGCGGTCGCCGACGGGTACGCACCGACCACCCTGAGGAACATCACCGCCACCCGGGACATGACCCCCGATGCGATCGTCTTCCGGATGTTCGCCGGCAGCACGCTGCCCGGCCAGGTCCTGGAGCGGGCCACCGGCAGGCCGGTGGCGGGCGCCAAGGTCACCCTCCTGTACCCGGGACGATCGCGCCTGCCGTCCTCGCTGGGTGGGGGCATCACGACCCACACTGCCGGCGACGGGACGTTCCTCTTCGAGCACGCAGCGGCGGGGGACTTCCTGCTGGCGATCCTGTACCAGCAGCGGCCCCCGTTCCTGCACGGACCCCTGACCGTGCCTGCTGCCGCGACGATGGACCGGGTGATCATCCAGCTGCCGGATGCCTGCAGGATCGAAGGCGTGGTGCAGGATCCCGGAAGCCACGGAGTGTCCAACGTGCTCGTCACCCTCATCCCGGGCCGCGTCGGTCGGAGCCAGCTCTGGCTCGGACGCAAGACCTGCCGTACGGATGCCACGGGGGCTTTCCGCTTCGATGGTCTGGTGAACACCGACTACGTCCTCCATGCCAGCAGCGAGGCCACGGACGGGAGCACGCTGGTGCTCTGCACCCGGGTCAAGGTCAAATCCGGGGGGCCGACCCAGGTGGTCCTGGCGTCGCCAGGCGGCTGCGCGGTCACCGGCACCGTCCACTTCCCCGGTCAGGCGGGCACGGCGCTGCGGCTGCAATTAGCCCGGCGACCGGACCCCGCCGCGGGGAATACCGAGTGGCAGACCTTCGGTGCCGGAGTGAAGGACGATCGGTTCACGGTGCGCGGCCTGCCCGAGGGCATCTACAACTTCGTCACCGTCTACTGGCTGGACGGCAAGCGGCGGGTGCACTCCGGGCCCAAGAACGTGGCCGTGCGGTCGGGCTCCGAAAACCGGGTCTCGATCCAGATCCCGCCCCCGCCCCGGTGACCGGGCTTCCGCGCCTCACCGGCGACGCACTTCGAGGAACAAGAGGGCCCTGTTCTCCTCGCCGAAGACCCGCATCTCACAGACGTCTGCCTCCGGAATCTCGGCGGTCATCCCGACGAGGTCGAAGCGGTCCCGGTAGATCAGGTCCCACCCCATGTAGCTCTCCATGAAGCCCGCGTCGGGGATCGTGGGAACGAAGTTGGCGACCAACAGGCGACCGCCGGGCCGCAGCATCTGGAACATCCGACCCGTGAGGCGCGCGGCCGTGGCGGGCCTGAGGTAGTCGTAGAGACCGGAGGCGTAGACGAGGTCCAGCTCCGTGAAGTGGTGCCGGCCGGCGAGGATCCCCCGCACGGAACCGTGGATCGTGGTGATGCCGAACGAGCCGTAGTCCGCCTCGATCCTCGCCAGGCTCCGAGCGTCCTGGTCGAAAGCCATGTACTCCCCGATCCGGTACTCCCGTACCGCACCGGAGAGGTCCGCTTCGCGGAGGTGGCCTGCGGCAATCGACAGGATTCGCGGCTGCTCGACCTCGCTTGCGCACCGGTCCACGGTCTCGGCCAGTATCCGGCGGCGGGCCCGCACGGCACGCGCGGCGGTTGCATCGAAGAGGTAGCCGTGGATCTGACGTCCCAGGGAGCATTCGTCGCCGCCGGCCTCGAAGCTCCTGATGCCGTAGAGGTAGTCGAGGAGGTCCGCGTCCCCGGGGTACCCGCGGGGCCGTTCGAAAGAGTGACGGGACATCGGATCCCGGAAGATCTCGTCTGCCACCCGGTGGGAAAGGCATTCATTGCGGATCGCGGCCTTCCAATCCTCGGCCCCGAGCCGCGAGCGGTGGCGCCGCAAGCCTGCGAAGAGATCGTCCATCGCCGCGTGGACGGCGCCGGACACCAGTCGGTCGTGAACGTCGTCCAGCAGGTGCGAGACGGTGGCGGACGCGGGTGAGCTCGGCAGCATTTCGGTGATGGACATGGCGGACTCCGTCTTGGTCTGGATTGGTTGGTGTTGAGTGGTTGTTCGTCTGTGAGGCAACGGCCTCGTCCAGCACAGCGACTGCAGGGTGCCTGTTGTTCGCGCAGGATGCCGGAATCCCCGAGCGGTCAGGCTGCGACGAAGCTCAGGCTCGCCGTCGCGATCGAGTAGCCGCTCCCGAAGCCGCACAGCAGGACGCGCGCGCCGTTCGTGACGCCCTCGTCCTGGACGAGCTGGCTGAGGATCAACGGCACCGATGCGCTGGACGTGTTGCCCGCGCGCTCGATGTTGCTCGCGATCTGCGCCAGGCCGAGCTCCGCACCGATCGCCGCCGTCATGCGCTGGTTGGCCTGGTGCAGGGCGACGAGCTCGAAAGACTCGAGGGGCTCACCGGCGTTCTGGCAGTGCAGGCGGATGTGGCTGGGGATCTGCTGAACCATGTCCCGGAACACGCGGCACCCATCCAGGAGCACGTGGCGCTGGTCGTGGTCGTCGCGTTCCACGCGGACCCTGCCGTCGCGAACGCGGAAGCGGAACACCGGCAGCACGTTGCCGCTGCCGCGGATCGCGATCCTCGGTCCGTCGAGCCCGCTCGTATGCTGCCGCGTCGAGCACGGGGGCACGTCACCACGCTTCTCGAGGACGACGGCGCCGGCGCCATCTCCGAAGATGGCGCAGGTGTTGCGGTCTCCGGCGTCGATCACGCGGGACATCGTCTCGGCCCCCACGACCACGGCCGTGCTGCCTTCGGGCATGCCGTCCAGCAGGCGCGCGGCGACATCGACGGCCACCACGAAGCCGCTGCAGCCCACCGACAGGTCGAAGGCGACCACGTCGTGGCCCAGCCGCAGGTCCCCCTGCACCCCCGAGGCGATCGACGGCACGGAGGACTCTCCGGAGACCGAGGACACGATGACGCAACGCACCGTGGCCGGATCGACCCGTGCGCGCGCGAGCGCCTGCCGCGCCGTGAACCGCGCCATGTCGTGAACACTGAGCTCGGCATCCAGGATCCAGCGGGACCGGACGCCGATGCGCTGTTCGGGGAAGGCCGGGTCGGAGATTGGTCGGTCGTCGTGGATCCCCGCTCGGCGGTGGCAGTCCCGGACCTCCCCCATGAGCTCGGCGAGGTCCTCGTTGGTGAGCTCACTGCCGGGGATTCCCGGGCTCGAGCCTGGGCCGGAGCAGGACTCCGCGCCGGGAAGCAGACCGTGGACCGAACGCAGGGCGATGTTCATGGAGGGGGCAGCGACCCGCGGGGGGACCCCGTTCGTGAGGAGCGGGGTTTTTTCGTCCATCGGTGCTCACTTACCGGATAGCGAGCCGTCGGCGATTCGATAGCGGGCCCGCTCCTGGAGCGTGAGTGGGCGCACGTAGCGGTTCTTGCGGGTCCACTCCACCAGGTCGGGCATGGACGGGGGTGGCTGCCAGAGGATCAGGGATCCATCCCAGGACGCGCTCGCGATCCGGTCGCCGTCCTGGCTGAAGGCGAGTCCGCAGACCGACTGCATGTGCCCCTCGAACTGGCAGACCTCGGTCTCCGTCGCGACGTCCCACAGCCGGACCGTGTGGTCGTCCCCCGCGGAGACCACCTGGGCGCCGCCCGGCCCGAAGGCGACACGACGCACGGAGTTGGTGTGGCCTTCGAAGCGGCCGAGCTCCTTGCCTGACTCGAGGTCCCAGAGGATCACGCTGCGGTCCGGGGACCCCGACAGGACGCGCTTGCCGTCCGGGCTGAGGGCCACCGCGTAGACAGCATCCTGGTGTCCTGTGAGCTGCTGCAGCAGCTTGCCGGACTCCAGGTCCAGGAGCCGGATGATTCCGTCCTCGCAGGCGGAGAGCGCGGCATTCCGGCGAGGGTGGAAGACGGCGTCCCACACCATGTCGGGGTGGGGGAACCGTCGCACCGCTTCACCGGTGTCCAGGTCCCAGAGGATCATCTGGTCGTCGCAGCTCCCGGACAGGCCCCGCTTGCCGCTCGGGTCGATGGCAACGTTCTTGATCGGCTTGGTGTGGCCCTGGAGGTGCTTGAGCTCGCCGGTGGTCAGCTCCGACAGCGTCAGGGCGTTGCTGCTGTCGTAGCCGGCCAGCATGCGGCGTCCTGCAGGGTCGATGGCGGAGCAAGTCGCGGACCCGAGGGTCTTGCCGGCGGGCCGGATCGATCCGCCCTGGTCGCGGACCGTCGGGATCCCGGAGATGTCCCAGCGCACCATGTTCGCGGTGGTTCCGGCCAGGACCCCCTTGCCGTCCGCGGTGAAGCGTGCGCTGTTGAACGACACCCCGCCGTAGATTCTCGCGAGCTCTCCGGGACTCTTCAGGTCCCATACCCGCACGGTCCCGTTGCGAGAGCTCGAGATAACCTGGTTGTTCTGGATGCGCAGGCCGGTCACCGGGGCGCGATGATTCACGAAGCGGTGCATGATCTGGCCCCAGCGGATGTCCCAGACGATGACCTGGTTGTCCCAACCGCCGGAGATGGCCGTGGTGCCGGTGGTGTCGACCACCAGGCATTCGACCTTCTGGTTGTGTCCCCGGAGCAGGTGTACATCGTCCGGTTTCTCGGTCGACCATCGCCGCACCTCGCCGTCGCCGCAGGAGGTGATCACCCACGGCGAGTGCGGCACGAAGACCACGCACCGGACGACGAGCTTGTGCTGGAAGGTCTGCAGGACCTTGCCGGTCTCGAGATCCAGGAGGCCCGCCATGCCGGCCTTCGTCCCGAACAGCGCCCGCTTGCCCTCGCCGTCGAC
>QJVU01000410.1 GCA_003235605.1 Planctomycetota bacterium
GAAGGCCCTGGGCGGGATCCCCATCAGCGGTGCGAGCCAGAAAGAGGTGCTGCGCGCCCTCAAGAACGCAGGCCGATACCTCGAGGAGGGGGAGCTGGTCTGCATCTTCGCCGAAGGGGAGATCTCACGGACCGGCGCGATGCTGCCGTTTCGGCGTGGGCTGGAGCGGATCCTCAAGGGTCGGGACGTGCCGGTGATCCCCTGCTACCTGGACCAGGTATGGGGAAGCGTGTTCAGCACCAAGGGTGGTGGTTTCCTGAAGAGCCTGGACGGCCCGATCCCGCGGCCGGTGACGGTCTCCTTCGGCGCGCCCCTACCCCCCACGGCCAGCGCGCCCGAGATCCGCAGGCAGGTGAGCCTCCTGGGGGAATCGGCATGGTCCCTGCGCGGAGAGGGTCGGCAGCCTCTGCACCGTCGGCTCGTGCAGAAGGCGCGTCACCGGCCATTCCGGATGTCGCTCGCCGACTCCAGCGGCAAGTGCCTGAGCCGGATCAAGTCCTTGGCTGGATCCGTCGCCCTGGCCCGCGCCCTGCGGAAGCCGTGGCGCGACCAGGAGCGGGTGGGGATCATGCTGCCCCCCAGCGTGGGCTGTGCCCTGGCCAACTTCGCCGCGGCCCTGTCCGGCCGAACCAGCGTCAACCTGAACTACACCGCCGGCAGGTCCGGTCTGGAGTCTGTCTGCCGCCAGGCCGGCCTCGTCACCGTGCTCACCAATCGCGAGTTCCTGCAAAAGGCCGGCATCACTCTCCCGGAGGGGGTAGACCCGGTCTGGATCGAGGACGTGCGCCAACGGATTGGCTTCGGCGCCCGACTGATGGCGATGTTGCTCGCCACCACGGCGCCCACCCGGTGGCTCGAGCGCCGATGCGGCGCGACGCGGCGCACGCGGATTGACGACGTGGTCACCATCATCTTCAGCAGTGGCAGCACCGGCGAGCCCAAGGGCGTGATGCTCACCCACGCCAACATAGACGCGAACGTGGAAGCCTGCCTCCAGGTGTTCAGCCCGCGAAGGACGGACCGGCTCCTGGGGGTGCTGCCGCAGTTCCACTCCTTCGGCTATATGGCCCTTTGGTTCACTGCCTACTCGGGCATGGCCACGATCTTCCACAACAACCCCGTGGATGCCGCGGTGATCGGGCCCCTCGTGGAGAAGCACCGGGTCACCTACCTCATCGCGACGCCGACGTTCCTCCAGGTCTACATGCGGCGTTGCACGCCAGGCCAGTTCGGTTCCCTGCGGCTCGTGTTGACGGGCGCCGAAAAGCTCCCCGCCAAGATCCGCGATGCCTTCGAGGACCGGTTCGGCATCCGTCCACTGGAGGGATACGGCTGCACCGAGTGCTCCCCGGTGATCGCCGTGAGCACGTTCGACTACAGGGCGCCTGGCCTGTACCAGCCCGGGCAGCGTCGGGGCTACGTGGGCCAGGCCCTTCCCGGGGTGGCGGTGCGTACCGTGGATCCCGACACCTATGAGGAACTGCCGCCGGACACGCCCGGGATGCTGATGGTCAAGGGTCCCAACATCATGCAGGGCTACCTCAACCGCCCGGACCTGACCGAGCAGGCAATCCGCGACGGAGGCTGGTATGTGACCGGCGACATTGCCGTCATCAACGACGAGGGCTTCATCAAGATCACCGACCGCCTGGCGCGGTTCTCGAAGATCGGTGGCGAGATGATCCCCCACGGCAAGGTCGAGGAGGCCCTGCAGCAGGTCTCGGGCGAGACAGAGCAGGTGTTCTGCGTGACGGGAGTCCCATGCGAGAAGAAGGGCGAGCGGCTCGCGGTGCTGCACACGTTGGACGAAAGCCGGATCCCGGAGATCGTGAAGGGGATGGTCGACACAGGGCTCTCGAACCTGTTCATCCCCAAGGTGGACCAGTTCGTGAAGGTGGACGCGATCCCGGTGTTGGGAACGGGAAAGACGGACCTGAAGGCGGTGAGGAAGATCGCGATGGAAGCACTGGGGGTGGAGGCGTAGCGGGAGCGTTGTCGCTGGTTCTTGCAGCCTACACGTCCCCTGCCTTCTCCATCCTGCGAGCACGCCGCTCGTCCGCCGTCCGCTCCGCTTCCATCCTGCCCAGGAACGACTTGCCCTCCTTGGCGCGGATGCACTCGGCAAACACCGGTGACACCCTTCGGACCACGTCGAACAGGTCCAACGCGCACTGCCGGTAGGCAAAGTGACCCTCCGGTCCCGAGCGCAGCTCGATGAAGTAGGCCACCTGGCGCGGATCGAAGCTGATGCGTACCCGCTGCAGGAAGGCGAACGGGGTCACGTATCCGGCGGCGAGAGGGTGGTCCCTCGCCACTACCTCCTGGAGGTCGGCGGCACGGTCCAGAACCTCCCGGTAGGCGGTATCCAGTCCCGCCTCTTTGATCAACGGTGGCACAAGGTACCCGTGCACCGTCGTCAAGAGCTGCTGCTGCTGAAAGCCCTTGCGGTGGCGACCGATGTCGCGGTAGGCGCCGAAGTCCACCAGGATCTCGAAGTCGAAGGGCTCCGCCCCCTCCATCGCCATGGGCAGGGCATCGTGCTCACCCCGGGTTTCCAGCAGCCCCTGCATCAAGCAGCGCCGCTCGTCGGTAGGCATGGCGCGGGTCTTCGCGAGGAGCTTGACGTAGGGCTCGGAACTCTGCTCGTAGAACAGGGATGCCAGCAGCTTGGCGTCCAGCTCCCGGTCGTAGCGGATCAGTTCCATGGTGGGGTGAGCCTCGCCCCTGACCGGCTGGGTGCTGCGGTTCGCGTCCAGACCGGGGAGCTCCCGGTAGTGGGTCTGCAGGAACTCGTTGGGCCTCGCATGGGCCAGCAACGTGGGTAGGGCAATCTCCGCCTGTTCCTTCATCCGTTCGCCCACGAGTCGGAACTCCTCCAGGGGGTGGCTCGAGAGCTCTGTCAGGATGTCCGAGAGGGTGCGGGCGTCCGCGACGATGCCCCACTTGGTGTAGATGGCCGGGGTGAGGAGGTAGCGGGCGCTGTCAAAGGCCTCGGCCTTCAGCGTGCGGAGCCAGGGGCCATCCTTCTCGCCCTCGCCCAGGGGGCGGACCTCCTTCAGGTAGCCGAGCAGGTCCTCGCTCAGCTTCCGGTAGAGGTGGAACGTCGTCTTCAGGATCTTCTCGTAGGCCTCTGCACCCGCGCCGCCGGCTGCCATCACACCCGGGTCCCGCCAGTGCCCGGCCTCGCTGAAGGAGATGTAGCGGGTGGAGGACTCCTCGAAGGAGCACCGCCGTTCCCGCTGGATGAACCTTGTCACCAGCTGGGAGACGTTTTCCACCGCCAGGTGCACGATGGACCCCTCCCGGAGTGAGTTGTGGCCATGGTCGATGGCATAGGTCTTCAGGAACCTCCCCGCTTTGCTGGCCATGACCGAGGTGAGGGTGTCTGCAGCCGGCAACGGCAGGTCCATGTCCTCGTCCTCGAGGCTCCTGCCGCTCTCTTCGAGCCCCTTCTTCAGGCGTGCGAGGAAGTTGTCCCGCATGGACAGGTGGCTCCGGGAGTAGACCCCGTTCAGGGTCGCCGCGACTTCCTGGGGCAGGTTCCGGACCAGGTAGATGTCCCCGTGTTCCCTGGGCTCTAGGACGGAGAAGTATCGGCTCAGCAGGCGACGTTCCTTGTCGGTATAGGCCATGGCCATGATGCCAGCACCATACACCCAGCCCCGGACCGCTCGGACCACCAACGTTCCACGGTGCCCTAAAAACGCGAGGGGCCTCAGGAGGGTGAGGCCCCTCGCCAGGAGGAGTCAGGAAGAGGAGGGATGGGTGAACGGGTCAGACCAGGCTGACCGCGCTCAGGGTTCCACCGCTTCGGTAGACCGCCAGCCAGTCCTGTCGAACCAGCTTGCTGATCTCTTCCACGATGGCCTGCTGCGCCACCGCATGGATCGCGGACTGCTCAGGTGCCGGACATTGCGTCTCCAACCGCTCCAGACGTCGCAGCAGGTCTTGCACTCGCTTCTTGTCCACTTCCTTCATGGATGTTTTCTCTGCTACTACTAGGAAGGGACGTAAGGCAAGTTTCAGGGGCTGGCCTACATCTTCCTAGGTGGCGGCCCCAAAGGGAGTAGGGGAGCCTGGGCCGGGCGTGGAGGGGCGCGCTGGGGCAGGCTGGGACGCCCACGGGCCGGAATGTGGTCGGGTCCTAGCGGTGCTTCTGGCCTTCCAGCCAGCGCTCCGCCTCCATTGCCGCCGCGCAGCCGGTCCCGGCGGCGGTCACCGCCTGGCGGTAGTAGCTGTCCTGGCAGTCCCCACAGGCGAACACTCCCGGGACGTTGGTGGCCGTGCGGTCCGGTTGCGTCTGGACATAGCCGGTGTCGTCCATGTCCAGTTGCCCCCTGAACAACCCCGTATTGGGAGTATGGCCGATGGCAAGGAACAGACCGTCGGCATCCACCTCTCTGGTCTCCTGGGTGTCCGAGTCCATCAGCTTCAGACCGGTGACCTTGCCGGCGTCCACGTCGTAGACGTCGACGACCTGGGTCTTCCAAAGCATCTGGATCTTCTCGTTGGCCTGGACGCGCTCGGCCATGATCTTGCTCGCCCGCATGACGTCCCGCCGGACCGCCATGTAGACCTTCTCGCAGAACTTGGTGAGGAAGAGGGCCTCCTCGCAGGCTGTGTCGCCGCCGCCCACGACGTAGACGGTCTTCCCTTTGAAAAAGAAGCCATCGCAGGTCGCGCAGGCGGAGACCCCCCGACCCTGGAGCTTGGTCTCGTTCTCGAGGCCCAGGTAGCGGGCCGAGGCGCCCGTGCTGACGATCAAGGTCTCGGAACGGTACTGGTTGCCGGCACTGGTCCAGATCCTGAAAGGGCGCTCTGACAGGTCAGCCTTCTCGGCGTGTTCAAAGATCACCCTGGTGCCGAAACGCTCTGCCTGGGCCTTGAACAGGTCCATCATCTCCGGGCCCTGCACGCCGTTGGGGAAGCCTGGGTAGTTCTCCACGTCGGTGGTGATGGTGAGCTGGCCACCAGGCTGGTTGCCGGCCAGGACGACGGGCTCCAGGTTGGCCCGGGCAGCGTAGATGGCGGCCGTGTAGCCGGCAGGACCGGTGCCCAGGATGAGGGTCTTCAGGACTTCGGCCATGTTCTGGGGGGCCGAAGTTAACGGATGACCTCCGGCGTCATAGTGCGGATTCTCGCAATCTCACGCTGCGACAGCCGCCTTTGCCGCACGATCTCCCGGGGTCCCGGGCGCCTGCGCTCTTCCTTGTTGTAGGTCGTGGTCGCCAACAGGTCCACGCGGATCCTGCCGTCCTCCCGCACGAGGACGAAGAAGGACTCCCTGCCGCCGTCGTTGGGGTCCTTCACGTGGACGCGGAGCTGGTGCCGAACCTTGCTGGTGCCCAGCACCTCCAGGGGCTGTCGTCCCTCCAGGCGCTGGTTCGCGATCGCCCGCGCGAATTGCCGGGACTTGCGGGTGAGGAGTGGACGGATGCTTGCGACCTCGCCCCGGAAGAGAGCTGCTTGGAAGGCACGGAAGACCTGGACCGCCCGGTGCTCTTCCGCAGCCGCGGGAGAACAGGCTTGGAGCACCAGCGCCAGGATCGCCAGGGCCGTGGAGATGGTTCGCGCCATCACCGTTGCCATCGGACCGTGGGGATCGGCGGCTTGAGGGATACGGAGCCATGGCCCCGCACAGATCCACTATCCGAGAATCGCGCGTGCCTTCTCCGCGGGGTCGCTGGCCGCGGTGAGTTCCCGGAAGAGATGCTCCAGACGCTGGCCCTCCTTGGCACGGAGTTGTTCGAGGGTCCCGATG
>QJVU01000168.1 GCA_003235605.1 Planctomycetota bacterium
CGCGCGGACTGCCCAACGAGCAGCTCCTGCTCGCCGCAACCAAGCTGGAACGCGTGATCAAGTCGGGAGGGGAACACGGCGAGATCGCCGCGGCTGCCGCTGACCTGTCCCAGGTCTGCTCCGTCCTGACTGCCAAGGGATAGGGTCCGGAGCTACGCTAGACTGGCCCAAGAGACTCCTCCTATCCCCCCTCCCTCCTCTCCGCGCCCATGAACCGCCGCCACTTCCTGTTCTCTTCTGCCGGACTGCCTCTGCTCTCCCAGCTGAATCACGACCCCGGCGACGGTCTGCCAGAACAGCCACCTCCTCTTCCCGACGAGAAGTACTGGAAGGAGCTGCGCTGGCACTTCTTCATTCCCAGGGGCGAGGCCTACTGCAACACCGCTACCCTCGGCTCCTCACCCAGGTGCGTGGTCAATGCCGTCCACGAGCACATGCGCTACGTGGACACCAACGTCGTGGCGTCCAAGTACCGCGGCGACAACCCCCACTTCCTGGCTGGCTACCAGGACGAACCGACGCTGCGGACACGTCTGGCCAAGATCATGGGCTGCACCAAGGAGGAGGTGGCCCTGACCATCAACTCCACAATGGGGTCCAGCTACGTCGCCATGGGCCTGGACCTCGAGAAAGGTGACGAGGTCGTCATCACCGACCAGGAACACCCGGGCGGGCGTTCGGCCTACGACGTCCGCGCCAAGCGGGATGGAATCGTCATCCGCGAGGTGAAGATTCCACAGCCCCCGAACGATCCCGACCAGATCGTCGAGGCATTCGCCTCGGTGATCAGCCACCAGACCAGGGTCCTAGCCATCTCCCACATGACCTCGGCCCTCGGACTCCTGCTCCCGGCCAAGCGCATCGTCCAGCTCTGCAGGGAGAGGACCAAGGACTGCTTCGTTGTCCTGGACGGGGCCCAGGTCATGGGCCACGTCCCCTTCGACGTCCGCGACCTGGACTGCAACGCCTACGTCTCATCCCCACACAAGTGGCTTCTGGCGCCCAAAGGCACCGGCGTGATGTTCATCGCCAAGGAGACCAGCCACAGAGTCTGGAACACCATTGCCAGTGGGCAGTGGTCCAACCAAACGGACCCGGGCTGGCGGCTCAGCCAGATCGGCACCTCGAACCAGTCCCTGCACAAGGGGTTCGAAGCGGTGCTCGACTTCCTGGAGAGGATCGGCCTGGACGTCATCCACCGGCGCATCAAGGAGCTCGGCGACCGCCTCCGTGCAGGCCTCCAGGAGATCCCCGGCGTTACCATAAAGAGCTCCGTGCATCCCGACATGTGCGCGGGCACCACCACCTACCAGGTAGCGGGCTATACCGACGAGCAGGTGGCGAACGCCCTCTGGAAGAACGACCGCATCATGCCGCGACCCGTCGGCCCAGGTGTCCGCCAGAGCTTCCACATCTACAACCTCCTGGACGACGTCGACCGGACCCTGGCCCGGATCCGGAAGCTGGTGGATGCGAAGAGATGAGGATCTCGATTCCCCGCGGGGAATCTGCCGTACGGGGAAGTCTGACTGTACGGGGAAGTCTGACTGGGTAGGCCTTCCTACCTCGGTCGGACCCAGTCGTACTTGTCCGGATGATCGGGACGGTCGGGCGGCTTCCCTCCCTCGGAACGAGCCTCCTGGTCCAGCAGGGACAGCACCCCCTCCGCGCTGGCAGCCACCTCGAACAGGCCACGGAACTGGGAGGGGATGAACCCCTCCTCGAAGCTCCGCTCGATCATCTGCAGCAAGGGGTCGTAGTAACCCTCCGTGTTCAGGATCACGATTGGCCGATCGTGAAACCCGAGCTGCCTGAAGGAGATCATCTCCATCAACTCCTCCATGGTGCCATGTCCCCCGGGCAGCGCCACGTAGGCGTCGGCTGCTTCTGCCAGCCCCTGCTTCCGGGACCGCATGTCCGTGACCGAGCGCATCGGGTGGGTCTCGGTGCAGTGAACGTTCTTGTCGATGAAGTCCTGCAGGATGATGCCCTCGATCCTGGCGCCGGCCTCCCTCGCCGCTCGGGACACCGCCCCCATGAGGCCATACCGCCCGCCGCCGAACACCAGCGTCCAGCCTCGCTTGCCAAGCCCGCGGCCGAGCGCCTCAGCGGCCTCGAAATAGGGACGGGGGATGTTCTCGGCGGAAGACGCATAGACAGTGACGCGCAGCCTCCGGGATGACATGTCGGGATTCTGCCCTACGCGAGGTCTTCTTGCACGCTGTCCCAAGGCGCCTTCATCTGGTGAATGTGGAGTACGGCGCGGCTGAACTCAGCTCCCACCAAGAACGTCGACCAGGCTGCCTGCAGGTAGATCAGCAGCAGCGGCAGGGCCAGGAAGCTGGCATAGATCTTGGACCACGTGGCGACACCGACCTGGAAGTAGAGGTAGAGCTCGTGGAGGAACAGCCAGCCGGATCCAGCGACGATCCCTCCCACGATGGCCCCGCGCCAAGGGACGATCGTGGCAGGGATGAACCTGTAGAGGGCGACAAACGCGATCCAGAACATGACGTGGGGCACGAGTTCCAAGCCCAGGTTGTAGATATCCAACAGCCATGGGAGGTGTTGGTACAGGTAGTAGATCCAAGGTCCCTCGTAGAGCACAGACTCGATCACGATCGCCGCCAGGCCCAGCACGGGTACGACCAAGACCACGAACAGGAACTGCAGAATCCGTCGGTACCACCTCCGTGAGCGGCGCAGCGCCCAAACGCGGTTCAGCGCCTGTTCGACGTTGGTGAACAGGACGTAGCCGTTGTAGAGCAGGATCAGGCTCCCGATCATGCCCAGCGCCTTGAAGTTCACCCGCTCCACGGCTTCACCGACCTCCAGTATCAGGATCTTCGACTCCGGCAGCATTTGTTGGACTGCAGCGTCGATTCCCGTCTTGAGGGTGTCATGAAACCCCAGGACATCGGCAATACCGAGTGCGATTGCCAGCAACGGAACGATGGCCATGACGGTCAGCATCGTCAGTCCGGCTGCCTGGATGCCGCCGAGGTTGCGGCTGAAGCCATAGGCGACGTGGATGAGCACCCGCAGCAGGCCGAACCCAAGCAGGCGCCACCTGGGACATCTGCTCAGATCCTCATGCCAGAGCTCCTCGAGGAAGAAGGTCTTCAGACGCATGAACCAAGGCGGCACCCACACATGATCTGTGGCAGGACGGCCACGATGGATCAAAAAACCGCGGACCCTGTCTGCAAACCTGCTAAGACACGCCCATGCAGGTCACCATCCTCGGTTCCGGTACGGCGGTTCCGGTTCCCGGACGGTTTCCATCCGGAGTCCTGGTCGAATCGGAGGACCAGAAGATCCTCGTGGACATCGGGCCCGGCGTGTTGCGGAGGTTGCCCGAGACCGGGGTCGGCCTCGAGCAGATCACCAGCGTCCTGCTGACCCACTACCACACCGACCACACGGCTGACCTGGCGGCGCTGCTGTTCGCCTTGCGGAATCCGAGCTATGCAGGCAGGCCCCGCCTGCAGATCAAGGCTGCCGAGGGGCTGATCGAGTTCCTGGGTCACCTGACCGCGGCCTGGCCGTGGCTCGAGCCCAAGGAGTACGAGCTGGATGTCCAGGAGATTGCCCCCGGGACCCTTACATTGGGCAGGCTCCGCCTGCTGGCGGTGCCCATCCGCCACACCGCCCAGAGCCTGGCCTACCGGATCACCGACCCGGCCGGACGGTCGGTGGCCCTGAGCGGGGACGCAGACGTCTGCGAGGGGCTGGCGGAGGTGGCGCGGGACACCGACCTCTTCATCTGCGACTGCGCCTTTCCCGACTCCTGCCGCGTCGAGGGGCACCTGACACCGGGCCTGGCGGGGGCTTGGGCGCAGAAGGCAAGGACGAAGAAGCTCTGCCTGACCCACTTCTATCCCGAGTGCGAAGGCCACGACCTTCTGGCGGAGGCGCGGGCGACCTTTGCCGGTGAGATCGTCCTGGCCGAGGATCTCATGCGATTCGACCTCTCTTGACTTGCGCGGGCGGAGTTGGAATCCTTCTCCGCCGCGTTTTCTCAAGTCCAAGACAAGAGCCATGACTGCCCAGGTGGAAAAGCACCAATTCCAGGCAGAGGTCAACCAAGTCCTCTCGATCGTCGTCAACTCCCTCTACAGCCACAAGGAGATCTTCCTCCGTGAACTGATCAGCAATGCCAGCGATGCCCTGGACAAGCTGGCGTTCCGGGCACTGACTGACCACGACCTCCTGAAAAAAGACAAGGACCTTCAGATCGACCTCATCCCCAGCAAGGAGGCAGGAACCCTGACGATCCGCGACAACGGCATCGGCATGTCCCATGACGAGCTGATCGACAACCTGGGAACGATTGCACGGTCCGGAAGCAAGCTGTTGATGGAATCCCTCTCCGGGGATTCCAAGACGGACCTTTCCCTGATCGGGCAGTTCGGTGTCGGTTTCTACTCCGCCTTTCTGGTGGCGGACAAGGTCACGGTGACCAGCCTTGGTGTCGGGGAACAGAAGGCCTGGATGTGGCAGAGCGAAGCAGCCGGAGACTTCACGGTCGAGGAGTGCGAGAAGGCCAGCCGCGGCACCAACGTCATCCTGCACCTCAAGGATGATGCCAAGGAATTCCTGGAGGAGTTCCAGCTTCGGAGCCTGGTCAGGAAGTACTCCGACTACGTGCGCCACCCCATCCGGTTGCAGGTGGAGCGGACCAAGGAAAAGGGTGAGGGGGACAAGAAGGAGACCGAGACCGTCAAGGAGTGGGAGAGGGTGAACACGGCCAGCGCCCTGTGGACGCGGCCGAAGTCCGAGATCACCGACGAGCAGTACACCGAGTTCTACAAGCACCTGACCCACCAGTGGGACGAGCCCCTGGCGCGAACCCACTTCAAGGTGGAGGGGCTGCAGCAGATGACCGGCCTGTTGTTCATCCCCAGGAAGGCGCCCTTCGACCTGTTCGAGAGGAGGTCACGGGGCGTCCGCCTCTACGTCAAGCGGGTCTTCATCATGGAGGACTGTGAAGAGCTGCTGCCGGAATGGCTGCGGTGGGTGCGAGGCGTGGTGGACTCGGAGGACCTTCCCCTGAACGTCTCCCGGGAGCTTCTCCAGAAGGAGCACGCGACCCGGGCCATACGCAAGCAGGTGATCAGCAAGATCCTGGCCCTGCTGGAGGAATTGGCCGACGAGGGCGAGACCACCAAGACGGAGCAGGGGGAACACGAGGACGGCAAGGCCAGCGAGACCGAGATCAAGATCAACCGATACCAGACTTTCTGGACGGAGTTCGGCAAGGTCCTGAAGGAGGGCATCTACACCGAACCAACCCATCGGGAGCAGATCAGCAAGCTGCTGCGGTTCGAAAGCAGCAGAAACGAAGGCCTGGTTTCTCTGCAGGACTACGTGGATCGGATGCCCGAGGACCAGGAGTCCATCTACTACCTGATCGCGGAGTCCATCGGTACCGCACGGAACAGTCCGCAGATCGAGGCTCTCACGAACAAGGGCTTCGAGGTCTTGTTGATGTCCGACCCCGTGGATGAGTGGCTGGTCGACAGCCTGACGGAGTTCGGAGGCAAGAAGCTGGTCTCCGCAGCCAAGGGCTCGCTGGACATTCCCGAGGCCGACAAGAAGACCAAGGAGAAACAGGAGACCGAGTACTCAGGCCTCCTGGACAGGGTCAAGGAGGGACTTCAAGAGCACGTCAAGGAGGTTCGTCTGAGCAACCGACTCGTCGACTCTCCGTCGTGCCTC
>QJVU01000688.1 GCA_003235605.1 Planctomycetota bacterium
AGTCTACATGGGCTTCAACGGCTCCTTGGTGATGCAGAACTGCCTGATCTGGGGCAACGTGGCCAAGGCCACGCAACCCCTGGTGAAACAGAACCTCAACCGCGGGACCGGCGCCCAGGTGGAGTACTCCTGTGTTCAGGCGCTCTTCCAGAAGATCCCCAACGAGGATCCGCCGAACCCGAAGGACTTTCCCGGCTGCATCGACAAGGATCCGATGTTGGTGGACGCGGATGGCCCGGACAATCGCTACGGAACTCCCGATGACGACCCCCGCCTGCAGGCCTCCTCCCCGTGTATCGACGCCGGAACCAACAACGGTCTCCCCGCCGGCACGGTCGCGGACCTGGGCGGCTACTTCCGATTCAAGGACGATCCCCTCACGAAGGACACCGGCCTGGGGACCGCGCCGATCGTCGACATGGGGGCCCATGAGTACGGCAGTTGGCCAGTTTTCTCGCTGACCGCCGACACAGAAGAGATCTCGCTCGCCAGCGGTGGAGCACAGAACCTGGCTCTGGATGCCGCTACCGTCCACCAGAACCAGGGGTACTGGGTGTTCGGTTCCGTCAGTGGAACCAGCCCGGGAGTCCAACTCTGGCCGGTGCACATCCCTCTCAACTACGACGCCTACACCACGATCACCTACGTCGCTCCGAACTCCGCCTGGCTCGTGTCCACGCGGGGAACCTTGGGCGGTAGCGGCCGTGCGACGGCAAAGATCGTCGTGCCCAACAACCTCAAGCCATCCCTTGCCGGCTTGACCCTACATCACGCCTTCGTCACGTTCACCGGCGCATACTTGCACATGGCGAGCAACGCGGTCGCGCTCCGACTCGTCCGCTAGTCCGAGTCTAGGTCCCGGCGATCAGCCCCCGCTTCCACCTGCGCAGGTTCCGGGCAGCCAGGAGCACGCCCGCGATGCAGACCAGGGGGATCGTCACGAGGTAGGGGTTCACGAACGACAGCAACAGCCCAAGCAGCACGAAGACCGCCAGCCAGAAGACCCGCGCCTGGAAGTAGGGCTGCACGCGCGTGAGGGCCGACGCGGTCTTCCAAATCCCCACCGCCGGCAGCAGCGGCAGGAGGAAGAACCACCCTGACCGGGTGCCGCCGATCCCCGGCCCGATGACGACGAGGAACAAGAACACTACAAGACCGGTGGCGATGACGGTAAGGACCTTGATCGTCTGCTCGATGGCGAGGATGCGCGGGTTCTTGTTCCAGTACTCCCGGTAGTCGAGGGGCCTCGTAGACTGCTGGCAGCCGGCACAGCAGTTGGTCTCCTCGGGAAGAGTGGCGAAGCAGAACAGGCAGTAGCGGCGCGAGGCCATGGCACGGCCTACCTCGGTCGGGTTCTTCGATTCACTGGCATTTCCGGCTATCGTGCCCAGAGGTCAACCCATGAAGAAGTCTCTAGTGCTGGCGATCGGGCTGGCAGTCCTTGCCGGCCTGGCGGTGGTGCTCCGCAAGCCGATCAAGAGATGGTACAGGGCGTGGACCCTGGAAGTCTCGACCGGTCGTTTCCAAGACCCGGAGGGCCTGGCGGTGGATGCCGCCGGCAACCTCTACGTCGCCGACGAGGACTGGCAGCGCTTCACGGTCCTGGACCCCGCCGGCAACACGGTGGTCGCGTTTCAGCAGGTTGATGGATACACCGTCAACGGCAAGCCAGTGGCCATTACGACCGGCGACAGCCTGGTGTGCCTGGGCACGGGGCACGTGGTGCTGATCGCCCAGTTCAACCTGGCCGAGGTAAGGATCGCCGACGGCAAGGTGTCGCTGGTACGGGTGTACGGCAAATTTGGCGATCCCGAAGGAATCGCTCGGGACCAGGAAACCGGCGACATCTACGTCACCGACGAGGACAACCGCCGCATCCAGGTGTTCAGCGCCAGCGGCGAGTCCAGGACGAGTTGGCCGGTTCCCCAGGATCCCGAGGGAATCCATGTAAACCGGGACCGGGTCTACGTGACCTTCAGCAAGGACGACTGGGTGGGGTGCTACGACAAGACGGGCAAGCTGCAGTTCCGATTCGGGGAAACGGGGAGCGGCCCGGGACAGTTGAGGAACCCCGACTTTGTATGCGTCGGGCCGGACGACCTCCTCTACGTCACCGACCAGAAGAACGACCGCATCCAGGTGTTCGACAGTGAGGGCCACCACCGTCGCATCATTGGCGTACGCGGCACCGGGCCCGGGGAGTTCCGGGATCCAGAGGACCTGGCCTTTGACAGCGCCGGCAACCTGATCGTGGCCGATGGCGGCAACCACCGGATCCAGGTGCTGACCAGGGAAGGCAAGCCGCTCAGGGTGTTCGAGTAACACCGCAGCGCGTCCCACAGCGACCGCCCCGAGGTGCGCCCGGCGTGCGATAGCGCAACTTGGCGCGACCAGCCAAGGATTGCCCAACCCGCCGAAGGAGAGCTCATCCGCCGACCGTGAACTCCAAGGCGTTGGTCAGCCCTGCGCCACCCTGGGAGCATCGGATGAGGAACTGACTGCAGGCACTGACACCGCACTGGGCTGCGTTCCTGGACACTCCTGAGAGCTTGAGGTGAAGGCTGCCTGCACAGAGGTAAGGAGGTCTCGGGGTTCTGCGGGAGTAGACTGCCCGCATGGGTCTGAGAATGCTCCTCCTTCAGGCAAGATTGCCGGATGACCCGGCCCGGGCACACGAGCACGGTTGCTTCGTGGCCAGCACGGGCCTCAGGCCCGAGGACGTCGTACCCCACGATCTGACCGGGGGACCACCGTCCCTGACCCGCCTGCGGACCTTCGACATGTTGAGCGTGGGGGGCAGCGGCGACTTCTATGTCTCGAGGGGTGACCTGCCGGAGTTCGAGGCCTACCTGGACTTTCTGCGCGAGGTCGTCGCGTTGGGACATCCGACGTTTGCCTCCTGCTTCGGCTACCAGAGCCTGGCCCGGGCCCTGGGCGCTGAAGTGGTCCACGACCCCGCGAACGCCGAGGTCGGTACGTTCGAGCTCAACCTCACCGAGGCCGGGCGCTCCGATGCGTTGTTCCAGACGCTCCCGGAGAGGTTCTGGGCCCACCTCGGTCACAAGGACCGCGCTTGCTCCGCGCCCACGGGCACCCTCAACCTGGCTGGCAGTGCCAGGAGTCCGTTTCAGGCCCTGCGCATCCCCGGGAAGCCGGTCTGGGCCTGCCAGTTTCATCCGGAAATGGACCGCGACGCCAGCCTGGAACGGTTGCGCTGCTACATGGCAGACTATGGACCGCCCGACCCCAAGGACGCGGAGGCAGCGTTCGCGCGCTTCCTGGAGACACCTGATACCTCGAAGCTGCTGGTCCAATTCCTGTCCCTGGTGTTCGGCTGACGTGTTCGCCAGGGACGTCCGCATGAGTGTGCTACCTGCCGACGTCTGCGAACTCCGGTGGTGAAGCCACCGACAGCACTGGGTGCGCAGACCAGAACTGATAGAATCCCAGACTCTTGCCGGCGCACGCGGGTGTGACCCCCCAACCCAGGAGGATGACCATGGCCGGGATCTCTCTCCTCTCCAGCTGTCTGCTCGTTGCCGGTCTGGCAGCCGCCCAACAAGAGCCGACCCCGACCAGCAAACCGACGGACAAGCCAGCAAGCCGGCCGGCTGACGAGGCGGCAAGAGCGACGCGGAAGGAAAAGGCAAAGGAGGACGACGAGGACGAGGGCAAGAAACCCGAGCAACCACCCTGCCAGGTGCGGATCCGCGTCGTGGACCCCGCCGGCAAGCCCGTGGCCAGGGTCGGAGTGGTGCTTGCCAAGGAGGACCTGCAGACGCAGCAGGCCTTGAACGAGCCGACGTTCCGCGGGGATGCCGACGGCAAGGTGGAGTTCATGCTTCCCGCCCCCGCCGACGACGAGGACACCACCCGCTTCACGATGCTGCTGGCAGCGCCTGGGCGGATGGCCCACAGCCGCACGTTGTCCTATCCCAAGAACCAGGACAAGCCGGAGCTCGACCTGGGCGAGATCATCCTGGGCCCGGGGGTGACGCTGGAGGGACGCGTGCGAGGGGAGGATGGCCGGCCGGTGGCGGGCGCCAAGATCACGGCTGCCGACTCGATGGCCCGCCCGGTATTCACTCGCTACGGCGGGTATGACCCGAGCCTCTCACTCCACCGCAGCCACGCCGTCTCCGACGACCACGGTGTGTTCCTTCTGCCCGGAGTGCATGCTTCGGCGATGCACTTGACCATCACCGCGGATGGTCACGAGCGGCAGGAGCTACCGGCGGTCAGCGTCCGACAGCCTCTCGACGTGACCCTGCACAAGACCGGTTTCGTCAGCGGCAAGGTCGTCGACGACGAGGGCCAGCCCATTGAGGACGTCTACGTGCGGATCAGCTACGAGTTGGATTCACCAACTGGCTACAGTTCGTCCTCGTCCTCCAAGAAGACCGGCCCCGACGGCACGTTCAAGATCAGCCTGCGTCACCGCCACCGCTACCGCCTCAACACCTACGCGACCGGCAAGCGGGCCCGTCTCTACAAGAAGGGCTACAGCGAAGTCCTGGATGCTCCCAAGCAGGATCTGATCCTCAAGATGGAACGCCTGGTGGCGGCGAAGCCCGCCGCTGCCGCCGGCACCGGCATCTTGTTGCGGGTGACGGATGCGGGAACGGGGGGCGTGGTGGAGAAGTTCAAGGCCGCGGCGCTGTGGATGAACATCCAGCCCTACACCCAGGAACGGTACATACAGAGCCAGTTCCGTTCCCTGGCCAGGGAAGCCAAGATGCCCGGGGAACTGCGTCTCATCGGACCCAAGGACAACCAGCCCCAGAGCGGCATCGTGATCGTGGAGGCCAAGGGTTACGCCCAGCTCAAGATCAACGACGTCAACTGGTCCGAGGAGGAGCTGGTGAAGCTCGACGCGAAGCTGGTAAAGGAGTCCGTGATCGCCGGAGTCATCGTCGACGAGACTACCAAGAAGCCGGTTGCCGGCGCCAAGGTCTATGCGGTGCCCGAAGACGCCAGCAGCTACATGCAGCGGATCTACTACGGCAACACCTCCCCGGACCAATCGAATGCCGTCACCACCGACGACAAGGGGGCGTTCCGCATCGGTGGCCTGGGCAAGGGCAAGTACAAGGTCCACGTGTCGAAGGTCCACCGTCCTGGACCCAAGCCCCTGAAGGTGGAGCTTGGGGAGGCGGAGCACCACACCGAGGTGAGCCTGGCCATCCCCCGCGGCACGCGCGTGACGGGGAGGATCGTGGGCACGAAGCCACAGCCCGGCTGGCGTGTGAAGCTGGTGCCACGACAGGACCTGAACCGGAACCTCCGGTACTACTATTCCTACTCGCCGTACTCGCGGTCGCCAGGTCCCACCACAGCCCTGGCAGCGGACGGCGGATTCGAGTTCAAGGGCCTGGCCAAGGGTGCCTATGACCTGCGAATCCTGATTCCCCGCGGTCCCCGGTGCGGTCCGCCGATCGAACTGTTCATCGACCCCCTCAGGCTGCGTGAGGCTGACATCACCAGGGATTTCGACGCCAGCCAGGATCGCCCGGCCATCATCAACGGCAAGCTGAAGGTCTCCGGCGCACCGATCCCACTCGACCGCCTGGTGGTTGTCGCAACGGACTTTGGCGCCGGCTACTACAACTACTACGCCCGCATGGACAGCTCGTTGATGGGAGCGCGGTCGCTCCCGAAGCGTGACGGCAGCTTCGAGCTGCTGGTCAACAAGGGTATCCACCAGCTG
>QJVU01000152.1 GCA_003235605.1 Planctomycetota bacterium
CCGGGGCTGGCACTCAAGACGGAGTTCCTGGGTCTGGCGGTGATGGCCGAGCTGCCCCTGGTGCTGGTGGTGGTGCAGCGTGGCGGTCCCAGCACTGGACTGCCCACCAAGGTCGAACAGGGCGACCTGCTTGCGGCACTCCATGGACAGCCCGGCGACACCCCCAAGGTCATCCTCGCACCGGCCACCATCGAAGAGTGCCTCCACTTCATGGTCACAGCCCGGAAGCTGGCCGAGACGTTCCGCGTGCCGGTGCTGGTGCTCACGGACGCCAACCTGGCCACCGGCGTGCAGCCAATCCCCCGTCCGGAAGTGCAGGCCGATTGGCTGGCGCCTCCCATCGACCAGTCGCCTTGGGACAGGAGCGTGCCACCTTACGCCTGGGATCCCGAGACCGGGATCTCGCCACGGCCGATTCCCGGCCAGCCCGGGGGCGAATACGTGCTCACCGGTCTCGCGCACAACCACCTCAGCAAGGTGGCGTACGATCCGAACTCGAACCAGGTCGGCTGCGAGATGCGCAGCCGCAAGCTGGCCACGCTGCTGCAGACGTTGCGGCCGCCCGAGGTGCACGGCGACCCTGAGGGCGACCTGCTGGTGGTGGGATGGGGGTCGACCCTGGGCTCGATCGAGGAGGCCGTGGACAAGGCCCGATCCGAAGGGGACAGGGTCTCGTCTCTTCACCTGCGCTTCCTGTCTCCCCTGGAGCCCGGCCTCGAAGAAATCTTCCAGCGCTTCCGGAAGGTCTTCACGGTGGAGATCAACTACAGCGATCCTGTCGGCCCCCCCCACACGAACCACACCACCAGGCGCCCGGCGCAGTTGTGCCTGATGCTCAGGGCACACACGTTGATGGACATCGACTGCTGGTCCAACGTCCATGGCCAGCCGATCCGCCCGGGTCTGATCTACAACGAGATCAAGGCCCGCCTGAGGACCACGCGAGGAGGTGCATGATGTTCGGCCTCAAGACCGACTGGGAACTGGACGTCCCCGAGCGCTACTTCACCCTGGAGGATTACGAGGGCGGCGTGGCGCGCTGGTGCCCGGGCTGCGGTGACCTGGCGGTGCTCACCGCCGTGCAGCGCATCTGCCGTGACGAGCAGCTCGCGCCGGAGAAGACCGTCTGCGTCTCGGGCATCGGCTGCGCCAGCCGGTTCCCCCACTACATGAAGACGTACGGGTTCCACGGTCTCCATGGCCGACCCCTCCCGGTGGCGTGTGGCATCAAGGCGCGCCGCCCGGATCTCACCATCTGGGTCGCAACCGGCGACGGCGACTGCTGCTCGATCGGGGCGGGACACTGGATCCACGCCATCCGCTACAACATGGACATGGTGGTGATGCTGTTCGACAACAGCGTCTACGGCCTGACCAAGAAGCAGACCTCCCCCACGAGCCCCCAAGGCATGGTTACCAACACCCACCCCGCGGGCGCATGGCTGCCGCCGCTGAACCCGCTGACCGCTACGCTGGGGTTTGCCAACGTCTCGTTCGTGGCGCAGACCGTGGACTGGAACCCCATGCACCTGCACGCGACCTTGAAGGCCGCCTACCACCACAAGGGGCTCAGCTTCGTGCGCATCCTGCAGCGCTGCCCGACCTATTCGGCCAGTGTCTACGAGGCGATGCAGAAGGATCCCTCGCTGCTGACCCTGCTGACCGGTGGCGACAGCCCCGAGTTGCCGCCGGACGTGGCGCAGACGTTCCCGAACCACGAGGCCCACGACAGCCGGGACATCGACGCGGCGCGCAAGCTGGCAGGGCGTGTGAGCCCCTTGCCCATCGGCGTGCTGTTCCGTGATCCGGACCGACCGCGCTACGAGGAAGTGACCACGCAGGGCATCGACCTGCCGGCCGCGAAGCGGTTGCTTGCGATCGAGCGCGAGCTGGATCGTTTTGCGGTGTGAGCTCCATGGCCGGCCCCGACGCACAAGACCGGCCCGCCCCTGCCGCGACCCTGCGCGACCTGCGACGCTTCCACCTGGGGGATGGACCGGCCACGCCTTTGCCTGCCGGTGCCCTGCCGGCGCTGCTGGCGCCCTTCCGTCAGCCTCACCGCCTGCGCCACGACTTCCCCCTGGTGCTGGACGGCGACCTGCGTTGCCGTCCCCTGACCGATCTGCTGCAGATCGCCGACACCGAGGACCGGGTGCTGCGCGACAACCTGCCGCGCCTGGAACAGTATGCACGGGCGCTCGTCGGGGACGGCCAGGCGGCGGACCCGGCGACGTTGGTGCAGAAGGCAGGGGAGCGGATGCTGCACGAACTCGACCTCCCCGAGGGCGCTGGCGCCACGGCCAAGACCAACCTGATGGCCCTGGTGCGGTCCCTGCCCGCGGGACGGCTGCTGGGACTCACACCCGAGACACCGATGGATCTGCTCCGGGCTGCAGCCAGGCAACGTCTCGCTGCCGCGCGGGCGCCGTTCCGCGCCCGCGTGGAGGAGTTGGCCGCCGGCGTGCGCCGCCTGCTCCAGGTGGCAGCAAGCAAGGACCCCTCCGCCCGCCAGCCCGAGGCGCTCCAGAAGACGTTGGGCTCGGCGGCCAGCCGGTTCCTCGACCCGGCAGCCCTGGCCCGCGCCATCGGGCCCCATCGCGGTTCCGGGCCCGGGGGGCCGGAGCAACAGCAACGACGGGAACGACTGCAGACCACCCTCGCCGCCCTGGAGCGACACCTGCAGGAGGACGCGGCCGAAGCTGTCGAAGCCATCGTGGCGGTGCGGGACGAACCCGACCCCTGTGAAGCGGCCGCCGCTGCCTTCGACCGCGAGGCGGAGCGCCTCGCCGATGTGGTGGGCGCTGTGCGGGTCGCAGAGCTGGAGCTCCGCTCCGCGTACGAGCCAGCACGTCACGACCCGTTGCTGGCGGCGCTGAGCTGGCGAGACTGCAGCCCTGAGGAGTTGCACGTGCTCCCGACGGTGGTGGCAGCGATGACTGCCGAGGACCTCGCTCGCGGCGGTCTCCCGTCCCTGTCACGGCTGTTGTTGTCCGGCCGGCCGGTCCAGGTGCTGGTCTTGCAGTCGCCGGCTCGCGACCCCGCAGCTGTCTTTCGGATGGAGCTGGCCTACCTGGCCGTGGCACACCGCGAGGCCTTCGTCCAACAGTCCACCGCCGCGCGTCCCACCCACCTCCTCGAGGGATTCCGACGCGCCCTCGCCGGCAGCCGCGCGGCAGTACACGTCGTGGACAGCGGCTTCGACGGGACCGGCAAGGTCCCACTCCTGGGAGCCTTCCTGCACGCCGGTGCCGCCATCGAAGGACGCGCCCACCCCCTGTTCCACTACGACCCCGAGGCGGGAGAGACCTGGGCCCGGAGGTTCGACTTCGACCACAACCCCCAGCCCGACGCGGACTGGCCCCGAGCCCGACGGACCATGGCTGCGCCGGAGGGGGACGGCGACCAGCGGGAGCAGGAGCTGGTCTTCACGTATGCCGACTTCGCCCTGCTGGAGCCCGCCTACGGCGACCAGTTCTCGCTGCTGCCCAACGACCTGCAGAGCGACGACCTGATCCCGCTGGACCAACACCTGGAGCTGGACCCGGAGGGCGCCACGCGACGGGTGCCCTTCGTCTGGATCGTGGATCCCGAGAACAACCTCCACCGTGCCGCAGTGCGGCGGCCGCTGCTCGTGGCCTGCCGGGACCGCCTGCGCTTCTGGCGCACCCTCCAGGAGCTCGGGGGCGTGCGCAACGAGCATGTGCGCGAGGCCGTGCAACGCGCCCGCCAGGAGGCCGCCGAACAGTCCCAGCGGGAGCTCCAGGCGGAGCAGGCCCGGCACCAGGCCCGGCTGGAGGCGGTGCGCCAGGAGGCCGTCGCCCAGGCCATGCAGAACCTCTCCCGCATGCTGCTGGAGTTGGACCCGTTGGCCACGGCACCGGCGACCGTGCCGGTTGCCCCCAACCGGGAGGACGAACCAGTCGCGCCGAGCGAGGCAACCGAGGTTCAGGAGCCCGAAGCTGCAGCGGCCGAAGCAGCCCCAGAAGCCAAAGCACCTGCGGCCGCCGAAGAAGCCGAAGACCTCGACGAGGCCTGGATCGAGAGCACCCGCTGCTCCAGCTGCAACGACTGCATCAACATCAACCCGCTGCTGTTCGTCTACGACGAGAACAAGCAGGCCCGCATCGGCGACCTGAGCAAGGGCACCTTTGCCCAGCTCGTGCAGGCTGCGGAGAAGTGCCCGGTGCGCTGCATCCATCCCGGCAAGCCCCGGAATCCGGACGAGCCCAACCTGGAAGAGCTCGTGGCGCGGGCCGAGGCCTACCAGTGACCCAAGTGTTGCTGGCGCTGGCCATCATGACGGGCCTGGGCGTCACGTTCGGGACCTTGTTGGCGGTGGCGTACCGTTTCCTGCGGGTGCCCGAGGACCCGCGCCTGGAACAGGTCGAGGAGATGCTGCCCGGCACCAACTGTGGCGCGTGCGGCGAACCCGGCTGCCGTGCCTTCGCCGAGGCCCTCGTCGCCGGAGCCCGGCAGCCAGCAGGCTGCACCGTATCGAGCCCCGAGGGCATCCAGCACATCGCCGGGTTCCTGGGGGTCGAAGCCGGCGAGCAGGACCGGCGGGTGGCGCGCCTGCACTGCGCCGGCGGCCGCGCCCAGGCTGCGCAGAACGTCGTCTACGAGGGCTTCGCCAGCTGCCGCGCCGCGGCGGTCACCGGGGGCGGGGGCAAGGGCTGCGCGTGGGGCTGTCTCGGACTTGGCGATTGCGAGATCGCCTGCACCTTCGACGCGATCCACATGAACCAGAACGGTCTGCCGGTGGTGAAGGTGGACAAGTGCACCGCGTGCAACGACTGCGTCCTGGTTTGCCCCCGCGACCTGTTCGAGTTGGCGCCCCTCCGCCAGCCGTTGTTGGTGCAGTGCAAGGCGCCCCTGGCCGGCGACGAAGCCCGCGCCGTCTGCACGGTGGCCTGTGACGCCTGCGGCCGTTGCGTGCAGGACGCCCCGGAAGGCCTGATCCGCATGGTCGAGAACCTGCCGGTGATCGACTACCGCCAGGACGTGCGTGCCGGTCCCGAAGCCACGTTTCGCTGCCCCACCGGCGCCATCCAGTGGGTCCCGCAGGACCAGTTCGACGCACCGGAGGTCCGCGCATGAGGGCACGCGCGGAGCTGGCACGGGCGATGGGCCGCTTGGAGGCGGGAGAACGCACAGTTGCGGTGGTGCCCGGCCCGGAGCTCCTGGGCGCCCTCGACCTCCTCCACCAGGCCGTGCAACGCCTGCTGCCCTTGGTGGTACGGGTGCCCCTCGACGAAGGACACCTCCCCTACCACGCTGCCGCCGAAACCGGTGCCGTCCTCTGGATGGCCCAGGATCCCGACGAGCTCCCCGACCTGCAGCTGCTGGCCCAACTGGTGGCGGAAAGGGCGCTGGTGCCCGTGGTCCTTGCCCACGAGGGCGAAGAGCGCGGCAAGAGCGCGGCCAGCCGCGAGCTGCTGGGGGAAGCCGCGGCGCGGATCGCTCCCCTGACCCCGGCCCAGGAGATGCTCTTTGGTCGCTATCGGCGCCGCGTGCCGCGCTGGTTCGACCTGGAGCACCCGGTTCTGCGGGGCCAGGACGGCGGCCCGGAGCTCAAGACACTGCGCCGCGCGGCCTGGGCACCGATGTTCCAAGGGCCGGTGGCGGAGCTCCTGGCCACGGCCCGACACGACGTGGAGTCTGCAACCGGCAGGTCCCTGGCGCCGATCTCCGCAAGCGAGGTC
>QJVU01000240.1 GCA_003235605.1 Planctomycetota bacterium
GCCGGTCGTACATCATGCCCATGAAGAAGCCCTGCTCAAACATGTGGGCAGCGTGCACGCTCATCGGGCGGCCCTTGAAGAAGTCCATGAAGATGGAACCGCAGAGCTCAGGCCAGTTGGTGTCGTTCCAGCGAGGCCCGATCTCCTTGGTGACCGCACGGAAGTTGATCGCCGGAACCGGGTAGACCTTCGTGCCGCTGCGTAGCGCAACGCGGATGTGCCGCAAGTTCTGGACATCCAGCAGGTTGCAGCTGCCGCCGACACCGGTTCGCTGGATGAGCTGACCGGTACCTTCGTTGTAGATGCTCCGCATCGACTCCATGTGCCCTCCAGTCCGCCGAGGCTATCAGACCTCGGCGCTCTCGACAACTTCGATCGGCGAGTCCTTCGGAAGCCACACGATCTCGTGCAGCCGACTGTCCACCAGGTGGACGGCATGCTTCTCGGTGCCCGGCTGGTTGGCCACACCCATGACCTTGACGTAGACGGAGTCGTCTGCCGACGCGGCCAGGAATCCACGGAGCCTCGGGAGGTGCACCGGGATGATGAACCCACCCGAGCACTTCGCGGGGATCTTGTCGCTGAAGGACTGGCCTCCCGCGGAGGCCGTCAGCTCCACCATCTCCTTGTGACAGGTGATGGTGATGAGCACCGCTTCCTTCGAGCCCTTCAGGATAGTCTGGGCAGCGGACACTGCCTTCAGAGTCTCCTGTCGGTTCAGCTTGACCTGCCCCAGCTCACGGAGGTGCCGGAAGGCGGTGTCCACCGTCTGGGGGAACGTCTCGATCTTCGCGTGGTGCATCCGGAGAAGGCCCCAGCCGGCGCTGTCGACTACCAGGACCCGCTTCCCCGGCCAGTCGATCCAGCAGCTGATCTCCTCGCCGAAGTCGCTCAGGAGCCACGTGGAGGCCAGAGGGACGGCAAAGGGATCCTTCGCCTGGGGGAAGGCCCCGTCCTGGTCGTTGGCCAGGCTGAAGTCACACCGCACAGAGGCTGCGTTAGTGACAACGTAGGACCGCTTGTTCATGACCAGGAGGGCATCGCTGAGCGGCTGGGAGCCCGTGTTCTTGACGGCTACGTGCTTCAGCGCCTTGAGCCCGTCGCTCGGGTTGGGGCCGCTGTAGATCTGGGTCATGCCCTCGAAGCCCGGCTCCTGCGGGAACTCTGTCGACGGCCTCGTGTCCAAGACCACCCGTGCGCCGGCTCCCTGCTGGACCCGGAGGTTGCCCCGCTCGGTGAGCTCGAGGCGGACCTTCCCGACCCGGAGGGCCATGACCGCAGCCTTCAGGCGGTCAGCCCGGACACAGGTGTCTACCGGCTTGCTCGTGTGGCACTCGATGTTCCGCATCGTGGCGAGAGGACCGTTGGAAGCGACCAGCGACAGCTGGTTGTCGAAGTTCACCAGCCTGACGAAGGCTTCGATCTCGTCGCCACGTCCGGCCACCTCGGCACAGGTCTTCAGGGCCAGCTTCAGGTCCTTCTGCTCGACTTCGATCACGGGCGGCTCCTACATGACTCCGGGAAGAGGGATTCCACCCGTTTGGGGGGATTGCACTTGAGCAGGGGGAGGCTCCACGCCTCGCCCCATGTCGCCGTGCTTCTTCGCTTCCCAGCGTTCGTGCTGCGCGCGCTGACTGAGCCGGTCGAGGTACTCCAGGAACGACTTCAGCGAGTAGTAGAACCCCTTGATCGTCGCGGACACGATGCGGAACGTGTCGTCGAAGTCCCGCATGTCCTGCGTTGCCTCCGCCGCCAGGGCCTTCATGACATCCAGGCCCAGCATGCGAGAAGACACGCCGTGTTCATCGGCCCAGGCACGGACCTCCATCATGGCGCGGTACTCGCTCTGCTCGCGATCGCTCTTGGCGCGCGTGGCACACGAGTCCATGTAGTTCACCCAGCTCGAGAAGTAGATGATCTCCGTCGAGATCCGCAGGATGTCCTGCTCCACAGCGGCGGGGTCGAAGTTGCCGTCCTTGTACTTGTTGAAGATCGACTTGAAGTACTCGACGGACTGCACGAACCAGCCCCGGTCGTTGTCCGGCACGTGAGCGCCGGCGAACACCTCCTGCCAGGAGGGCGGCACATAGAAGTTCCGGATCTTCCCGTGCACCGGCTCCGTTGCTAGGTGGTTCTTGATCTCCTCGACCATACCCTTCATGAGGTTGGCCTTGGCCTGGGCAGCCTTGGCAATGCGGCCCAGCCCGACGTCCTCGCCCTGCGGTACTTGGGCCAGGATGTCGACGACTTCGGGTTCACTTGAAGAGGTCATCTATGCTTACTCCCAGGCCAGCCAGAGGCGGAGCCTTCTGCTCTTCGGCCTTCGTCGGATCCATCGTTCGGATCTGTCGCTGGAACTCGGACCCGGAGAGCCCACCGATCAGGACCATCCTGTTCAGGTACGGCGACAGCCGATGCTGACTCACCTTCATGATCGAACGGATGATGTCGGCAGGGCTGAACAGCTCGGTCTTGTAGTCCTTGCTGAAGAGCACTGCCCCTCTGCTGTGGCAGACCACAGCGACCCGGCACAGCATGTCGATTACCCACTTGGATGCGTACGACGTGGGATCGTACACCGCGGGGACGACATCCTGGACCGCCTTGAGGTCGGAGGTCTCGGGGATCTTCCGCTCGTCCGCCAGGAACTTGGTGACGACCTTCTGCTCCTTGCGCTGGGCCACCACCATCCGGGGCGGCGCCAGCGCGTCGACGAGTTCGTCCTCGATCCGTTCGTAGTACTCGCCCAGGGCCTCCGCTGCTTCGGTGATCGTCTTCACCTTCTTCAGCTTCTCCGAGACGAAGGAGCAGATCTGGCCGCCTGTGATGCGCCCGCGGATACCTCCGCGGGGGATCAGGACCTCGTCGATGCCCTGCAGGCTCGTCGGGATCACCTTGTAGGCTCGGTCCTTGTGCACTGGCATGGCGTAGTAGAAGCCACGCTCCAGCTCACGAAGATCTTCACCACACTTGACCGGACAGAACCCCTCAGCCACGACGATCTTCGGTGGCAGCGGGTCCTTCCTGAGATGGACGACAGCCCGCCCGTCGTAGCCAGAGATGTCGTCGAGGATGACCGGGTCAGCCCAGTACCGGAACTCGATGTACTCGTAGTTGTTCCAGCACCTGGTAGCACGTGCATCGCCGATGTTCTTGAGGGCCTTCAGGTTCTCTGCCCAGCCGAAGTTGCAGCGGTGGTGCAGGTCCACGATCTTGTCGATGATCCAGTCGGGGAAGATCAGGAACTCGTTGCGCTTCGCCTTCCGACGCCAGTCGGGGCTGACTAGTTCCAGGGCACTGATGGCAAGCCCGATGTTCTCGGGGTTCGCCAGGAACACCCGGACCTCCTGCTTCAGGAGGCCACGGAGCAGAGCGTTCGGAGTTCGCTGAGGCTCTGGAATGCCACTCATGTACAGCTCGGAGTCCCCGATCTTCCTGGATCCCTCGAGCCAGGACTTGCCGTGCCAGGCCTGGAACTGGATGAGGGGCGTGGGGCCCCTGTAGTCCACGCCCCAGGACTCGAAGGGGGACGGAGCGACCCAGGGAGTCCGGCCCCGCAAGCAGAGTTCGACGGGCACCTCCTCCAAAGTGCCCTTGAGCTCCTGGAGCAAGGCCGTCTCGGGAGCCTGGATCAGCTCCGTCCTCAAGAGCTTCATGCGAGAGCCGCCTCTGCCACGGCACTGAAGTCGCCGGCCTGCTCGACGGCCTGCGAGATCTCCCTGCCGAGCTTCTCGATAGCCTTCGCGATGACCTGGTCGTCGGCACGAGCGATGAACACGCGCTCGCCCTCCTGCTCGACTTCCTGAGCCGCGAACTCAGAGACCTTGTGCGTGGCGATCAGCCGGCCCACGATCGTGGGCTGGTCCATGATCTTCATCATCTCCTCCTCGAAGGGCTGGAGATGCGGCGGGATCACGATGCCTCGCGGCAGGATGTCGCAGTCCTTCATCAGGTCGGTGAGGCCATCGAGGGCCGTGGCCGGCACGGCGCCGGGGTGCTTCATCTCGATGTTCGTGGCCACCAGGCCCACGAGCGCAGCGTTGAAGCCATCGGACTGGGTGATGCGGGCCCAGTTGGCCGACTTCACCATGTCGTCCAGCTTGTCCCGGTTGGACAGCAGGATCTCGGAGATCCGGAAGATGTCCCGGCAGGTCAGCAGCTCGAACTGCAGCTCCAGCTCCTTGGCCGACGTGTTGCCGGCCAGGGCTCCGCTGAGCGCCTCGAAGACGTCGCGGATCTTGGCATGAGCACGGGGGTTCTTGCCTCCTTCCTCGTTGACGCCGACCGGAATGCCCGCACGCACTGCGATGCGGGCACATTCGATGAAGGGCTTCGCCTGGATGCCCAACACGCTGGCACGGGCCAGCTCGGTCGCCCGGACACCGATGATCAGCCGGCGCAGGAAGCCAGCCCGTCGGCCGTCGATCCGGATCGGGTCGATCGGCTTCTCGTCGGTGTCCCCCTTGTCGCCGCGGCCAGATGCCTGTGCCAGGCTGATGATGAACTTGTCGAGGAACAGCGTGAGGTCACGACGCTCCTCCATGAGGTGATCGAAGTGCTGGGCCGCCTGCGACATGATCGTCTTCAGCGTGTTGCCCACGCCCTCGTAGTCCGTCGTGTCGACGTGCTTCGCCTGCAGGTCCGAGTTCCAGTGACCCAGACCGAAGAGCGTGCTGTCCGCCACGGACTCGATGACGGACCGGCGCTCGCCGGACCCCATCTCGACCAGGTCGGGGATCCAGAGGAAGCTCGCGAAGCGACCGATGGTGGCCTCGCCCAGCTCGCTCGTGCCGCCGGTACCGTAGGGGTTCATGTCCGAGCTGACCCAGATGCCCTGGGTCCGCTCGCCCATCATGGTGCGGTCGGCCAGGTAGTCGAGCCACTTGGCATGCGTCGCCTCGTCCGGGCGGTTCACCTCCTGGAGGTGCACCCACTTCTTGTCCCAGATCGTGCGGGGCGTCGAGACGTACTCGATCTCGCCCTCGCCGAGCTTCTTCATGTTCAAGAAGCCCAGGATGTCCTCGAAGGACGCGCTGTCCGCGTTGAACGAGGCCGCGCTCACCCCGATCGCTCGGGGGATCTTGCGGCAGAGCAGGGTCTTCGCCGCACCGGGGTTGCCGACGAGAAGCGGGGGCTCACCCGTGAGGATGCTGGACAGCATCACTGCCTCGTCGTCACGTGACCAGGCATACACGCCCAGGTCGTCGAAGATCTCTGCCATCAGTCAGCTCCTTGGATGTCGTCGGGTCGCGGCATGATGTCCGCAGGTTCCATCGCCACGAGCACCTCAAGTGCATGGGCGATGCAGAAGTTGGTGAACTCCCAGTGCCAGTGCAGGGCAGGCTTGCCCTTGATCTGGATCGTCTTGGCCTTGGGTCGCGTCACGCAGATCTTGACTGCGGGATAGCGTAGGGGTTTGACGTTCTGGCCCTGCTCGTCTACGCACAGCGGGCAGAACGAGAAGCCCTCCTGTTCCTGGAAGAGGAAGACGGGACCATCCCCCTCCGGAATGCGCTTCTTGTCCTCGACGACGTCAAGAAACGACTTGAGTTTCGCCAGGCGTTCCGAACGGCTCATAGATGAACTCCGGGTCAGCTTCCATCTTCTGGCCCCGGAAGTTCTCCGGCTCCAGGACTTCCAGCACCAGCACGCCACGGCGCTGCTCGATGATCATGGCGTTCAGCCGGAACGCCCTGCGCT
>QJVU01000111.1 GCA_003235605.1 Planctomycetota bacterium
ACGAAGATCGGGTTGGTGTGGCTGGAGTAGAGCACGCGCAGCGCCAGCCAGCTCGACCTCGCGATCTCGGTCTCGGAGGCCACGTCAGCCCAGCTGCCGTCCGCTGTCACCTCTCGCTTCGCCACCGGCAGGCCGTTGACGACCAGCTCCACCGCCACCTTCCGCGTCTTGCTGACCCGTGCCCGCTCGATGTCCCAGTACGGCTGCTCCCGCTGGTTGCGCGAGGCGATGAAGGCACCGAGCTGGTCCTGCTCCAGCGGCAGCCGGGCGGCGACCCGCGCCGACACCCTGACCTTCCGCGGCGCATCGAGGCGCAGCTCGCTGCCCTTCACGCCCAGCTCGGTGCCGTCCACCTCGAAGTCGATGATGTGCGAGCGGCCCTCGGAGACGTAGCTGCGCCCGGCGACCAGGCTGTCGACGCACTTGTCGAAGGTCAGCTTCCCGTCGACCTTGGCGTAGCCCCGAGCCATCCCGACCCGCTCGTCGAAGAGCTCCGGAGAAGCTCAACCCGGAGATTCCCGCGACCTTGACGCGGTCGGGCACGAAACCCGTCCGCAACGGGTCTCCGTGCTTGCCCGAGCGGGTTTCGTCGCACCGTCGTCGTCGGCAGCGGCAACGAGGTCGCTGCGTCGGCAATGGGTGGGGCTTGCCAAAGCCGGTGCACCCGAACTTGTGCACCTGCCAGGAGGAAGGGTGGGAGGCATTGGGCGTCATCGTCTTCAACATCGGCTGCCGTACCCCGACGGGAAAGGCCCGCGATCGGTGGGGGATGAAACCTCGGGAAGTGGCTGGAATCCGGTTCAACCGTGCCTTTGACGCGTGACACAAGGCGGCCGCCCGGCGTAGGTGGTCGATCTCGAGGGGAAGTGAACCCGGCACTGTTTACAGTCTGCAGCAGAACTTGGACAATGTCGTTTTCCCCCGGAACAACCCGTCCTCGGGTGCTCCAGTCCTTGAACGCGGGAGGCGGCCATGTGCAGACGAGTCCTGGTCGTCGGGCTGGCGCTCGCAGCCCAGCTCTTTGCACAGACCACGCCCACCACGGCTCCGCCCGGCTACGAGTCGGTCGAGGCGGCGAGTTACAACGCCTGGTTCGGAGGCCGACCTGCGTTTCGTTGCCAGGTGATGCACGGCGAGCTCAAGGGCAAGCCCGGGTCCTTCAAGAGGCTGTCGTTTCGCCTCGACACCTTCCCGACCGGTAGCTACCCGAACGGGCGGAGCTGGAGCGACGTCGTCCTGAAGATGGCTGAGGGGCCGGCAGACTTTGCGAGCACCAGCGAGACTTTCACGCGCAACCACTTCACCGCGCCAACCACGGTGTTCACCAGCAATCGGGTCCACTGGCCACAAGCGAGCGCGGGCTACGGCATGGACCCGGCCCCCTGGGGTTCGCCCGATGGTCTCGCCTTCCCCTTCTCGACGACGTGGATCTACAGCGGCAAGAACGGAATCTGCGCTGACTTCGACTTCCACGGTGGGACCCTGGACAACAGCAGTTACTGGCACCTGATCGAGTCCTACTTCCTCGATGGCGTGCCGGACACAGTCGCCGGGGGAGACACATACCGGATCTATGGGAACATCCACTGCCGTGCCACCGGCCGGACGGGCTACAGCGTGTACTACCCCCGCACCGCGACGTACGGCCTCGATGCACTCGAGTACGCCGGCAAGTTCCGCTACATCCTCGAATACAAGGGGCTGCCGGCAAGCGCGGCATCGAACGGCGCCTTCCTGGCCATCACGACCGGCGGCAGTACTACCGGAACGCCCATGCCGGGCTCCTGCAACCCGTTGCACGTCGACTTGAACCGAGCGGCAGCGATTCAGCTGTTCCTGCCCGACTCGTCGGGAACCGGTGCCGCCCCCTTCGCCACCTACCAGCTGTTCTCCTACACGTCCGTGCTGGCAGGCACCGACGTCTGGTCGCAGATCGCCTTCGAGGATGGGACGCCCCCGCGCTTCCAGCTGACGATGGCAGGGCGCAACCGGTTGTGGTTCCTCCCCAACAGGCAACGGTCGATGCTGTGGAGCGAGGGCACCGTGACCGGCACCAGGCATAGCAACGGGATTCCGCTCCTGTACCTGCAGTAGGCCCGTCCGCGGTCTGTCACCCAGGATCCAGCGCGCAGCGTTTCTTCTGCACGGCTTGTAGCGACCGGATCCCGCGGCCGAGTGCGTTTCGCAGCTTCCGCGTCTGCACGACCTGGACGTCGAGACCGGGGCCACCCCAAGACCACCCTCTCTTTCTCTCTCGATGGCGGCTACCATCACGACCCGAAGTGCCGGAGTAGCTCCTGGCCCTTTTCCCCCACTTTGCCGGACCCGCATGGAGCGTGACCATCGAGAAACAGACCATGAGCAAGCAGATCATCACCGTCGTTGGCGCCACCGGAGCACAGGGTGGCGCTCTGGTTCGTACCATCCTTTCCCGGGGCGACTTCGCAGCCCGAGCCATCACCCGGAACCCCGATTCCGACAAGGCCCGGGCACTGGCCCGCGCCGGAGCCGAGGTCGTTGCCGCCGACCTGGATGACGAGGCGTCGCTGCGGAAGGCCTTCACGGGGGCACACGGCGCCTTCTGTCTCACCAACTTCTGGGAGCACTTCTCACCGGAGAAGGAGCTGGCGCAGGCCAGGAACCTGGCCCAGGCGTCGAGGGACGCTGGGATCGCCCACGCCATCTGGTCCACCCTCGAAGACACACGGATCCTCGTGCCACTGGAGGACGACCGCATGCCGACCCTTCAGGGCCACTACAAGGTCCCTCACTTCGATGCCAAGGGAGAGGCCAACCACTTCTTCACCGACCTCGATGTGCCGACGACGCTGCTCCACACCTCGTTCTACTGGGACAACCTGATCCACTTCGGTATGGGTCCCAAGAGAGGCGAGGACGGCAAGCTCGCGTTCGTGCTGCCCATGGCAGACAAGAGGCTCCCGGGGATCGCAGTGGAAGACATCGGCAAGTGCGCGTACGGGATCTTCAACGAGGGCAGCAAGTTCATCGGCAAGAGCGTCGGGATCGCGGGCGAACACCTCACCGGGACGCAGATGGCAAAGGAACTGTCTGCGGCATTTGGTCAGGAGGTGGTGTACGAGTACGTTCCCCCCGAGGTCTACCGGACCTTCGGCTTCCCCGGCGCGGAGGATTTGGGAAACATGTTCCAGTACAAGCGGGACTTCCAGGCTGAGTTCTGCGGTGCGCGCAGCGTCGAGTTCTCTCGATCCATCAATCCGGAGCTGCTGACCTTCGCCGCGTGGCTCGACCAGAACAAGGCGAACATCTCGTTGGAGTAGGTCCTCCAGCTCAGCATGGCGAAGGCTGCGGGACCTCTTCGCCTGTCGATCGTTGCTGCGTATGGCGCGGCTACCGCCGCGACGCCGTGTGGGCCCGGCGCCACGACGGTGAGCCGCGGATCATCCTGACCGGCTACCCCCCGACCGTGAACTCTATTGCGTTGGTGAGACCTGCGGCGCCTTGGGCGCACTGGATCAGGAACTGGGTGCAGGCGCTGACATTGCACAGTGCCGGGTCCCTGGGGACACCTCCGAGCTTCAGATTGAGGCTGCCTGAGCACGCACCGCCCTGACCACCCAGGGAGAAAACCCCAAGCAGCAGTGGGAAGCCACCACCCAGGGCGGGATGCACCTGTCCGCAGAGACCGGGCAGTCCCAGACCGTTCGTGCAGACCCCCGGCGAGATGTAGAAGGCGCCGGTGCCACCCGTGGGCGCGCCGGTGATGTCGATGGCGACGTCCGGGTTGCCCAGCACCAGGTCGCCGCCGGAGAGGTCCAGCGTCATGTTGCCGCAGCCACCGCAGGTATTGGGCAGGCAGCTCTGACCGACGAGGCGCTTGCCCCACTTGGGCATCACCGCAAGACCCGCCCACATGTCCCCTTTCTGCTTCTGGCAGCAGGGAACGTTGAGGAGCTGATTCATGTTGACGGTCTTGCCGTTGAGGGGGTCGACCATCTGCACCACGTTCACTTCGTTGCCCGTGGCAACATAGAGGAACTGTCGGCAGGCGCTGTAGGTCGCGCCGGTGGCTGGCTGGCTACCCGAACAGGGAGAGAACAAGATGCTCGTCAGCCTGCACGGATCGCTGCGGGGAGCGGCGTATATCGTGAAGCCGGGACGGGCAAAGCCATACCAGCTGGTGACGTAGTAGAACAGGTGACGAACCTCGTCATAGGCCAGGGCCCCCGCGGTCTCGCCGGGGGTGCCGATCTTGACCGTGCAGCCAGCCTTCTTCACCGCGGGGTTGCAGTTGCCGCCGATGCTGGAGACGTCGTAGACCGTGAGCGCCATCTGATTGGTGATCGTCTCCAGCTGATAGAGCTCGCCACGGCTGGGCGAGAGGGCAAGTCCGCTGATGACGCTCGCCGCCGGCGTGCTGATCTGCCGGGTGGGTCTGAAGGTGCAGAGCGTCTGCTTGTCGCTCGGCCGATAGAGGACGATACGGGTATCGTCGGTCACCCAGACCGCCCGGTGCCGCGGGTCATAGGCGCTGCCGCCGGCGAAGGTGTTGCTGTTGTGGAGGCCAACGGGGCCTACCTGGGTGGCAGCGCTGCAACTGCCGAAGGACGGCACCTGCATGTCGAGGGTGCTGGCCCCCGTGGACTGGACATTGTTGGTGATGCCCAGGAGGGTGTCGGAGGCGTTCTGGGCCGCGGCGGTTGCGGCCACGGCGAGGGCGAGGACCACCCCGGAAAAAGCCTTGATAGCGTCCATTGTCTTGTGCGAGTCAGGGGAAGCTGTGTGCAAGGCGACCGGACAGCAATACACAGGAGAGACACGCCGGTAACAGGTGTGGCCGCTCTTCGGGAAGATCGCAGTGGGCAAACACGCGGGTCTTCAGGCCGAGCGGTGGTGGGATCCGCTCACGGGACGGCGGCTGTTGGCGTTCAGCCTGGAGCCGTCGGCGATCGAGAGAGTCCTGCGGCATTGGGATCTGGCGACCGAGCCGCCGAAATGCACCCGGCCCATCCGGGCTACTTTGGGATCCCCATGCGCCGCAGGAGCGCGCGGTACTCCACGCGCTGTCGGACCGGCTCGAAGCCGGCGGAGACGCTTCGTCGGACACATGGAGATGGCGAGGATCCACGTCGGACTGGGCGAGTAAGCCGCGAGGCCGTCGGCCAGCGCGATACCGATCTCGAGGACCTCCTCGAGTGGGCAGCCGACTTCCTGGCGAGCCTGGACGCCTGAGGCCGTGTGGCCCAAGAACTCGGCCGACGGGCGGAGGACGGCCGAACAACCGGGCATCACGCACTGCAAGCGAACACTTCGTGAGCTCGGTGCCCCTCACCCGGCAAGGCGCGCGAAGTCTGCGAACCCTATGCCGCTATCCTCATGGAGTGCGCAGAAGACATGGTTTCGCGTAGCCGCCCCCTCGGATGAACTGCGCAGCGCTTCGAGCAGCTGATCGCGGCTGATGCCGGTCTCCAGCATGAAGCTGAGAACTTCCGCCCGCCAACGCTCGCGATACACCCTGAGTGCGAACCAGGAGTTCATCTCGCCGCGTGGACCGATGATGAGCCAAAGGTACGAGAACGCCGTCGCCAGCGTCCAGCCGACGCAAACCAGGACCCGTGTCGTCTACGACGGGTCCATGGACCTCCAAAACCACACACCGAGCGCGACCGCCAGGAGCGGAGCGCCGAGGA
>QJVU01000680.1 GCA_003235605.1 Planctomycetota bacterium
CATCGTCGTGACCGGCATGATGGCCCAGTACCCGCTGGGAGGCATCACGTGGGACTATGTGCAGTACGTCGCCGGCTTGGCGCGGCTGGGCCACGATGTCTACTACTTCGAAGACACTGGTCAGTGGCCGTATGACCCGAACAAAGAAGCTCTGGTTAAAGACTGTTCAGGGAACCTGGACTGTCTCGCGAATGCGCTGGAGCGCTTTGGCCTCCGGGATGCCTGGGCATACCGTCAGCCGTACTACGAGCGGTGGTACGGACTCTCCGACCAGAGGCGCCGCGAAGTGGTCGCCTCCGCGGATCTCGTGCTGAACGTCTCCGGCATGTTGCAGAACCCCGCAAGCTACAGGCCGGCCCGACTGGTCTACCTGGACACCGACCCGGTGTTTACCCAGATCAAGCTGGCCCGGGGACAGGCCGACTTCGCGGCGATCGTGGACGCCCACGATGTACATTTCAGCTACGCCGAGAATCCCGAGCACGCGATGCCCGAGACCGGCCACCGTTGGCACCCGATCCGCAAGCCGATAGTCCTCTCCGAGTGGCGCCCGAAACCACCTTTGCGGAGGGTGTTCACGACCGTGATGAACTGGACCAGCTACAAGGATGTGGAGTACGGTGGCCAGCGCTACGGTCAGAAGGACACGGAGATGAAGCGGTTCCTTGACCTGCCGGCCACCGTGGACGCCGAGCTAGAGCTGGCCATTGCCAGCGGCAAGACGCGCCGTACGCCCAAGGAGCTGCTCGCCTACAAGGGTTGGCGCATCGTGGACCCCCAATCGACCTGCGCGGACATGGAGGGGTATCGCGACTACATCGAGTCCTCGCTGGCGGAGTGGAGCGTGGCCAAGCATGGCTACGTCGTGGGAAGATGCGGTTGGTTCAGCGAACGCTCTGCCTGCTACCTGGCAGCCGGCAAGCCGGTCGTGGCCCAGGATACCGGCTACGGCGCCACGCTCCCCACCGGCAAGGGACTGCTTCCGTTTCATGACCTGGACAGTGCCCGCGCCGGGATCGAAAGCGTCCTCGCGAACTACGACGAGCATGCAAAGGCAGCGCGAGGGATCGCCGAGGACTTCTTCGATTCGGACAAGGTGCTCCCTCGCCTGCTGGAGCAGGCCTTCGCCACGAATGCTTGACCCTGGCCGCCTGCGCATCGCACAGATCCCGACGCTCTGGACGTCGATACCGCCACCCACCTATGGCGGGGGCGAACGCCGCGTCCACATGCTCACGGAAGAGCTCGTGGGCCGGGGTCACGAGGTGACGCTCTTCTCCACGGCAGACTCGGTAACGAGCGCTCGGCTGCATCCCGTGACGGATCGGGGCCTCCTGGACAAGATGCGCGCGAGCGAAGCCGATAGCTACGATCCCTACATCAGCTGCAGCATCGCAGAAGCGGTGGCACGCAGCGACGAGTTCGATGTCATGCACTTCCATGTGGGCTGCGCTTCGCTGCCCGCCGCCGCTCTGTCGAAGGCCCCCACCCTGCACACGATTCCCACGGCGCTGACGGCGGACGACCTGTGGTTGTTGGGCCGCTATCCCGGGGCCCACATGACGTCCTTGAGCCGTCAGCAGGTGGGAAGCGTGCCCGAGTCCCGGCGCAGGACGATCGAGACGGTCTACAACGGCTGCGACTTCGGTCACTTCCGGGTCTCCGACTCGCCCCGAACGTATCTCGCCTTTCTCGGCCGCATCGCACACCACAAGGGCACCCACGAGGCGATCGCCATCGCAAGGGAACTGGACCTGCCGCTGGTCATCGCGGGCGAGCCGCTGACCAAGCCCGACAAGCCCTACTTTGAAGCAAGGATAAAGCCGCACATCGACGGCGAGCGGGTTCGCTACCTCGGGGCGATTGGTGACAGCGACAAGAACGATCTGTTTGCCGGTGCCATTGCTTGTTTGTTTCCGGTGAGTTGGGACGAACCCTTCGGCATCGTGATGATCGAAGCCATGGCCTGTGGTGTGCCGGTCGTTGCCTATCCCCGGGGCGCGGTACCGGAGGTGGTGGACCCGGGGATCACCGGGTTCTACAGCGAATCGATGGCGGACCTCGTGCGTCTCGTGTCGGAGGCCGCGCGCCTGGAACCCCGGGCGGTCCGCGAGCACGCCCTTTCCAGGTTCGGCCACGAGCGCATGGTCGAGAACTATCTCCAGCTGTACACGAACCTCGTGGAGGCTGCCGTTCGATGACGATGACCAGCATCATCATCAACAACTACAACTACGGTTCGTACGTGGGCGACGCCATCGACAGCGCCCTGAGGCAGACCCGTGCGGACACCGAGGTCGTAGTTGTCGACGACGGCTCGACGGACAATTCACGCGACGTCATCGATTCCTACAGGTCCCAGGTCACGATCGTCCACAAGGACAACGGTGGCCAGGCCTCTGCCTTCAACGCCGGGTTGCAAGCCAGCAAGGGCGACGTGATCGTCTTCCTGGATGCTGACGACATGCTGCTGCCCGAAGCGGTCGAGAACGCGATCATCCAGTTCGGGAACGAGGCAACGGTCAAGGTCCACTGGCCGCTCTGGGTCATAGACGGGCAAGGGAGGCGGACAGGCCGCAAGCGACCGGCGAGCGCGCTCCCCGCAGGTGACCTGCGCGCGGCGGCCGTAAGTCAGGGCCCAGCAACCATGCTGAGCTCCCCGACAAGCGGCAACGCATGGCGCCGTGATTTCCTGCTGCGGTTTGGCCCGATTCCCGAGGATCTGTACCGGATCTGCGCGGACAAGTACCTGATCGAGTGTGCTTTTTTTGCGGGCAGCGTGGCTCGTGTCGACGAGCCACAGGGGTTGTACCGCGAGCACGGTGGCAACAGGCAACGAGGAGCGCGAGGTGCCGAGCGCCTGCAACGGGAATTGCGCCTCTACGATCACTATGCCAGCGTCCTGCGGCGGCACGTGGAGTCGCAGAACCAATGTGTCGACTACGACACCTGGCTGGCCAATTCCTGGTGGCACCAGCAAGCCCTCGCTCTCGAGGAACTCGAGCAGGCGACGTCGGGCTCGGGCAGCATTGTCCTCATCGACGACGACAGGTTCGAGGGTGCGCCCGTCGGTACGCGCACAGTTTCGACATTCAACGGCAAGGGCAGGCCGGAGTCCTCCACAGAGGCCGTCGCTTGCGTGAAGCAACATCTGGAGCGTGGGACAAGATGGCTTGCGATAGCCTGGCCCGGCTTCTGGTGGCTGGATCACTATGAGGGCCTCGCCAGCTACCTGCGCAGTACGCACCAGTGCATATTGCACAACGAGAGGATCGTCGTTTTCGATCTGCGCGCGAACGAAGGCAACACGGAAGGCGACACGAGATGAGCATCGCAACCATAGGCTTCATTCCTCGAGACCGGTTCTGCATGGCCGCAAAGGCCCTGGCGCAACTTCTCGAGCGCACGGAGCGGCCCTACCGCCTGGTGATCGTGGACAGCGGTTACCCCGATGTCTTTCGGAAGCAGGTAGAAGAGGTCACCAGGCCACACGATTGGATAGAGTGGTTCGAGACCAAGGAGCCGGTGTCCTCCAACGAAGCGCGGAACCGCTTTCTGGCAAGCTGCACGGATGATCCCGTATGCCTGATCGAAAACGATGTCTTCGTCGAGGAGGGATGGCTGGCGCACCTGGTCAATGCACTGAAGGAGGCTGGGGCAGACGTTGCCGTCCCGATGTTGCTGGAGCCAGATGTCGACGGCAACCGGGTACACTTTGACGAACGCATGGGATCGATCCACCGCAGGCCGGACGGTCGGATCGAGATCCTGCACAGGACCACGTTGAAGGAGGCAGATCGGACTTCCAACCGCCACCGGGTCGACTTCATCGAGATGCACTGCATAATGTTCCGCCTCGGGATTCTGGATCGCATCGGCCCCTTCCATCCCGAGCACTCCTCGAGAGCGGAGGTCGACCTCAGCCTGGCACTCCATGATGCCCAGGCAACCGTGGTCATGGAGCCAGGGAGCCAGGTGCTGTTCTCGCCGCCACCCCCGGTCTACCCCGAGGAGCGGGACTACTACCTCGCCTATTGGGACCTGGAAACACAGACCCGGATGCACCGCCTCATCGAGCAGCGCTGGAACGTCGTGCACTGCCCAAGCGCGCTCGGCTTCGTCCGGGCCAGGCTGCGGATTCCGGACGAGCCGGACCCCGACACCCAGGTGCGGACCAGGACCGAGTACTTGGAGCAGCGACGCCAACTCGAGGCGGACGTGGCGGCGGTTGTGCCGGAGGGCTCGACTTGCATACTGGTCGACTCCGGGCAGCTGAAGCCCAACGAGGTGGCGCCCCACTGCAAGGTGTTGCCGTTCCTCGAGCGGGACGGTGTCGCCTGGGGAAACCCCGAGGACGACGAAGAGGCCATCCGCGAACTGGACCGCATGCGGCAAGCCGGGGCTTCATACCTGTTGCTCGTGTGGCCAGCGTTCTGGTGGCGACAACACTACCGCGGCTTTGTCGAGCACCTGCACTCGCACCACGAGACTCTCGTCGAGAACGAACGGCTCGCGGCCTTTCGCCTCCAGGAAGCGTGACGGACTGATGCCCGCAACTCTCGAGCGCACCGTCCGGGCCACGGACCCCACCCGGCAGCTGGTTGGCGACATGCAGGAGGTGGGTTGGCAGGTTCGGGTCGGAGATCGCAAGGTGGTGCCGCTCTATTTCCGGTTCCCTCAGGACATCGACCTCGATCCGGATGGTTTTGGCGACACCCTGGCCGCCGCGCTGCTCCTGGTCGCGATGAGCAACCACGCCAACCTGGAGCTCCAGCCCCCCTTGTCTCCACGGCTGCAGGCCGCACTTCCTTCCATTCAGGAGATCTACCACGGCTGGGACGGAACCTTGTCGAAGGTCAACGTGATCGCGCCGCTGCGAAGCGGATCGGAGACGAAAGGCCGCGGCACGGCCTTGTTCTTCTCGGGCGGCGTGGACTCGCTGTACTCGCTGCTTTCGAACGAGAGCCAGGGGGACCATCACATCACGGATCTGGTCGTGATCCACGGTTTTGACATCCTGCTCGGGACCAAGAAGCAAGACGTCTTCGACCAGATGTTGTCGAACGCGCGAAGGGTGGCGCAAAGGACCGGCAGACGGGTCATCCCCGTGCTGACCAACATCAAGACCATGATGGCTCGGTTCGGCGTGCCCTGGGGGCAACTCGGCCATGGTGCCGCGTTGGCGAGCATTGCGCATGCACTACGTGGAAGCCTGGGCAAGGCGCTGGTGTCAGCGACGACGACCTACGACAACCTCTATCCGACCGGCTCCCACCCCCACCTCGATCCGTTGTGGTCGAGCGAGGCCGTCGCCATCGTTCACCAAGGCTGCGAGATCAGCCGGACCGAGAAGCTCCGCTACCTGTGTGGCCAGGAGCTCGCCATGCAGGTCCTGCGGGTGTGCTGGCAACGCGTGAGCACCGAATTCAACTGCGGATCCTGCTCGAAGTGCCTCCGCACGATGGTTGCTCTACATGTCGTGGGGGGTCTCGGGCGCTGTCGAACGTTGCCAGCAGACATCGATCTGGAGGCGCTGCGCAAGATCCCCTTCGCCAACATCGAGGAGCTCGGCTTCGTGAAGTCGCTGGCAGCGGAGCTGTCCTCCACACCCTGTGACCAGGCCTTGCGCAACGCCCTGCTCTCAGGAGTGGAGCGGGCGGAGGACT
>QJVU01000113.1 GCA_003235605.1 Planctomycetota bacterium
AGTCCATGCCATCGGAGATCGGGCGAATGACTGGACTTCGCATTCTGGCGATGGTCGAAAAGCGTTTTGGGGTCCGCATTCCGGACCGGGAGCTCAACACCATGCGCAGCCTGCGCAAGATCACCGAAGTTCTGCAGCCATGACCATCAGCCTGGGTTTGATCGCGATGAGCGGCGTGCGGGTCCGGACGAAGGAGCTTCAAGAGCTCGGGGTGACGCTGCCACAGTTCGTGCGCCGTGGCGAGGTGATCGCCTCGCTGCCTAGCCTCGGGCTGCTGACCGTCGCCGGCCTCACCCCTGACGACGGGGTCGACGTGCAATACCGGGAGATCACCGAGATCGCCGACAGCGAGCCCGAGGTCTTCGACCTGGTGGCGATCTCGTCGTTCACCGCACAGATCGACGAGGCCTACGCCCTGGCGGACCGCTATCGCGAAGCGGGGATCCCGGTCGTGCTGGGGGGCATTCACGTGACCCTGCTCCCCGAGGAGGCCCAAGCCCATGCCGATGCCATCGTCCTCAACGGCGCCGAGGGCGCCTGGCCACGGCTGCTGGAGGATTTCCGACGCGGCGAGCTCAAGCCCCGCTACGAGGGGCTCCGCCGCAACGTGTTCGCGGACGAAAACTACTCCGTGCCGCGGTTCGATCTCCTGAAGGGGCGTCCCTACAACCGCATGACGGTGCAGACATCCCGCGGCTGTCCCCTGAACTGCGAGTTCTGCGCCGCCAGCCTCAGGATCACCGACCAGTTTCAGCAGAAGCCGGTACGCAAGGCCGTTGCGGAGATCGAGGCGGCCATGCAGGTAATCGATCGACCTTTCCTGGAGCTGGCCGACGACAACAGCTTCATCAACCACAGATGGTCGAAGGAGTTCCTGCGAGCCATCGCGCCGTTGGGCATCAAGTGGTTCACCGAGACCGACGTCTCGGTGGCCGACGACGAGGAGCTGGTGCAGCTACTGGCCCGGAGCGGATGCCAGCAGGTCCTGATCGGCTTCGAGAGCCCCTCCGCCGTCGCGCTCGCGGGTATCGACCCGTCGGACTTCAAGCGCAAGCGCGCCGACCGCTACCTCGAGGTCATCGACCGGCTGCAGTCCGCGGGCGTCACCGTCAACGGCTGCTTCATCCTCGGGCTGGATGACCACGGCCCCGCGATCTTCGAAGAAGTACGGGACTTCGTGGACCGCTCGGGCCTCATCGAGGTACAGGTGACCGTCCAGACGCCGTTCCCGGGCACACCTCTCTACCAGCGCCTCAAGAGGGAGGGGCGCCTGCTGCGCGACCGTTACTGGGACCGCTGCACTCTCTTCGACGTCAACTACCGCCCCAAGGGCATGACCGTCGAGGAGCTGGAGTCCGGCATGCTCTGGCTGTTCCAGGCACTCTACAACCAGGAGCAGTTCGTCAAGCGCAAGCGCCACTACATGGAGATCGTCAAGAGGACGCAGCCAGGCTCCGATCCGACAGCGGGCATCACATCCTGACGACGCTCGAGCAGGGATGGCAGCTCCGCGACTCAGGCAGTCGCAGATGACGGCCTTCGCCCCGGGGAGCAGGACTACTTGGAGCTCTTGCTCTCGCTCTTGCTCTCGTTCTCGCTCTTGCTCTCGCCCTTGCTCTTGCTCTTGCTGCTGGTTCTCGCGAGCGCCTGCCAGCGCGCCAGCTCCAGTTGGACATCCACACGGCGGGCGCGGGCCTCGAGCAACCGCACCTCCATGTCGCGCTTCTGCTCGTCGGAGGTAGTAGAGGACGCGTTGGCGGCCTTGAGGCCGTCACGGAGCTTGCTCTCCGCCTGCTGCAGGTAGCCCAGCTTCTCCTGGAGCAAACGCATGGTCTCGTGTGGGTCGCCAACCTCGATCGGGCGCGCCTCGGAGTTGTCGAGCACGAAGGCACAACCCCCCGCCGTAGCCAGCACCAACCCAAGCAACGAGACTGCACCTGCGCTCCGTGTCGTGATCATTCCTGAACATCCTCTCGGCTACGCACCAGGACATGGTGGCGCTGAAAACGGGTCCTGGTGCTGTCAGCAGCGCCAGTCCGCCGGGATCATAGCGTGCTTCCGCGAGGAAACGCCCGGTCAGCGATGATCCACCGGCATTTTCCCGCGGGGAAGCGCAGGCAGCATCCTATAGTGTGGCCCGCGCTTCCAATCCCCCATGACCGAGGACGAGTACCGGGCTTTCGTGCAGAAGAGCTACGAGTACCTGCAGGAACAGCAAGACGTCTGCGCGATGCACTGGGGCATCGGCAGCTTCACGCACTGGGAGGTGGATCAGGAGGCGGCCGAGCTCGTGTTCAGCAAGTCGCAAGGACCGAGCCTGGTCTGCCGGATGCAGATCGCCGGCACCTACTCTCGCGACTCGCGCACATGGATGTGGTCCTGGAACAATCCCTCGATCCAGGAGCACCTGCGGGAGGCCGCCACCATTGCCCGGCGGTTCGGACAGGAGCACGACCTCCCCGAGCTCACCGCCCCCGGGTGGGCCGCCGACGAGGCGGACGCCTGGGCCATGACGGCGGTGACGGCCAACCTGGTCCAGGCCAAGGGCGCCTACCGCGGCGGCAACGAGAGCGGGGTTACGTTCATGCTGATGATGGACCTGCGGCGAACCGGATAGATATCCTTCCGCCATGAAGACGATCGTTGTGGTGGGCGCCGGAAAAATCGGGCGCATGGTGGCCTACATGCTGGGCCATTGCGGGGATTACCGGCTTCGGGTCATCGACGTGGAGGAGCGGGCCATCGAGCGGCTGCGCCAACAGACCCCTGGAATCGAAGGCGAGGTCATGGACTTCGCCGATCGACGTGGGCTGGACCGGGTGCTTCCCAGCGCCGAGGCGGTGATCAGCTGCGCCCCGTTCCGCTGCAACCCGCTCATCGCCGAACGGGCGAAGGCCAACGGCACCCACTACCTGGACCTGACGGAGGACGTCGAGGTCACCAACCAGGTCATCGAGCTCGCCAGGAACGGTGCCAAGACCGCGTTCATTCCCCAGTGTGGCCTGGCGCCGGGCTTCATCACCATCGTCGCCATGCACCTGCTGCAGCCGATGACCGAGGTCACCGACCTGCGCCTGCGGGTGGGCGCACTGCCTCGCTACCCCAGCAACATGCTGAAGTACAACCTCACCTGGAGCACTGAGGGGTTGATCAACGAGTACTGCCAGCCCTGCGAGGTGCTGATGAACGGCAGGCTGGCCACGGTTCAGCCCCTCGAGAACCTCGAGGAGCTGACCATCGACGGCGTGCGCTACGAGGCCTTCAACACCTCGGGCGGCCTGGGCACCCTTGCGCAGACGCTCGAGGGCCAGGTCCGCAACGTCAACTACAAGTCGATTCGCTATCCCGGGCACAACCACCTGCTCAAGTTCCTCCTGAACGACCTGAAGATGCGAGACCGCCAGGACGTGCTGGCGCAGATCTTCGAAGAGTGCCTGCCACGGACCTACAAGGACCAGATCGTGATCTTCCTGAGTGCCACGGGGAAGTTCCGCGGCCAACTGACCGAGAACGTCTACGCCCGGACCATCTACCACCAGGAATTCGGTGGGGAGAACTGGAGCGGCATCCAGATCACCACGGCCGCGGGCGTTTGCGCGGTGCTGGACATGCTCTTCGAGGGGGAGTTGCCGCAGCACGGCTTCGTGCGGATGGAAGACGTCAACTACGACAAGTTCATCGCCAACCGCTTCGGGCGGCACTACGCATGAGTTATCCTGTCGACATCGTGATCTCGAACAATTGAGCAGTTGAACAAACGCCTACGTGACCTTGCTGTGCTCCTGCTCCTGACTGGGGCGGTGGGCAGCCAGAAGGCGGTGGAGGCCTCCACTCCGCTCCGTGACACGGAAGAGGCTGCTGCCCGGCTGATGAGCAAGACCTCTGAGCAACGGGTCGACGCCGCCACGGCGCGCGGCCTGGCCTGGCTCGCAGAGCATCAGAACCAGAAGGGTTTCTGGACGGGTCTGGTCGGCCACAAGGCGGGCTCCCGGTACCATCCGCTGCACTCCCTCGCAGAGCAGCAGCGGAGCGGCAACGGTCACCTGGGCGTCACCGCCCTGGCAGGCATGGCGTTCCTCGCAGGAGGCCACCTGCCGCGCCGTGGCAAGTACGGCGACAACGTCCAGCGGGCCGTGGACGCCGTGTTGTCCTGCGTCCAGGAGAACGGCCTCATCACCGTGGCCGGGTCGCGGATGTACAGCCACGCCTTCGCGACGCTGTTCCTGGCCGAGGTCTACGGCATGTCCCGGGATCCGCGCATCAAGAGCGGGCTCGAGCGCGCGACCCACATCATCGTCGACTGCCAGAACGAGCACGGTGCCTGGCGCTACAACCCGTTCAGCCGCGAGTCCGACCTCTCGGTCACCGTCTGCCAGGTGCAGGCCCTCAGGGCTGCCCGCAACATCGGCATCCGGATACCGAACAGCACCATCGAACGGGCCGTGCGCTACGTCAAGAACAGTCGGGTCCCGGCAGGCTCCAACAAGGGACTCTACTACTACAAGATCCATGGCCGCGCGGCGCGCACCAAGCCGACGGAGTACGCGATCAATGCCGCGGCAGTGACCTCGCTGGTTTCCGCCGGCGTCTACGACAAGGACCTGCTGGCGCCGGCGGTGGACTTCCTCGCCGAGGAGTGCCCGGAGATCACCTACGAGTGGTCCCACCACTTCTACTTCTGGTACGGCAACTACTACGCTGCCCAGGCGTTCTTCCACTGTGACGGAGTGGTGGTCAAGGGCTGTTTCGAGCGCTACTACCGTCAGATCAGCGATCACCTGCTGGCAGACCAGCAGGATGACGGCCGCTGGCTGAACCCACTCGAGTGGGGGCCGGGGGATGCCTTCGGCACCGCGGTGGCCTGCATCATCCTGCAGATCCCCAAGCAGTACCTGCCGATCTTCCAGCGGTGAGAAGCGGACACTGCCAGCGCTGAGAAGCGGATACTGCTCAGCCCCGCCTGGCTGCCAAGAGCTGGCTGTAGAGGTCCAGGTATCTGCGGTAGCAGACCTCCAGGTCGTACTCCTGCTGGCAGCGGCGACGGTTCTCCTCCCCAAGGCACCGGCGCAGGTCGGGATCGTCCAGGACCTTGTCGAGGCCCGCCGCCAGGGCTTCGGCGTCGTCCCTGGGCACGATCAGTGGACGATTCCGCGGCGACACCATGTGGCGCACATCGCCCACATCCGTGGACACCACGGGCAGCCCCGAGGCCATGGCCTCCAGAACCGTGAGGGGCATCTGTTCGGTCTTCGAGGAGAGCGCAAAGACGTCCATCTGGGGGTAGACGGTTGCGGTGTTGCTGGTGGTGCCGCCGAACGTCACCCGTCCGGCGATGTGAAGACGATCCGCCAGTTCCTCCAGCTGTCCCTGGCCCTCGCCATCGCCGCCGAACAGCAGCAGGCGAGTCCGGTCCCGGTTCCGCAAACGGGCAAACGCCTGCAGGAGCAGTTGCTGGTTCTTCTCGCCCCGGAACTGACCCACGTGGCCCACCACCAGCTCGTCGTCCCCCCGGCTCCGGGTGTCGCGGGTCGCCGGAACGAAACGCTCCAGATCGACACCGTTGGGCAGCCAGTGCACCTGGCTCTCCGGACGGCGCCAGATGCGGGTCGCCAGCTCCCAAAGCCGCCGCGAAGGCACCACGATCCCGTCGGCCGCAC
>QJVU01000141.1 GCA_003235605.1 Planctomycetota bacterium
GTGTCCCCAAGCACGGTCTCGAAACGCTCCGGCACGTCGTGACGGGGCAGCAGACCCGTCTGGTCCTCGATGTTGTGCCCGAACGGGATGTGGGTGACGTCGTGGAGCAGTGCAGCCATCCGCAGGATCCGCCGCTCTTCCCCGGCGACGCTCCTACAATGGTCGGGATCCCGCTCGGCGTTCCTGTTGACGGCGTTCAGCAGTCGGTCGGTCATGTGCAGCACGCCGATCGAATGCTCGAACCGGGTATGCATCGCACCTGGGTAGACCAGGTAGGCCGTGCCAAGCTGCTTGATCCCGCGCAGCCGTTGGAGTTGCGGCGTGTCCAGCAAGCGCACCTCCTCCCTGGTCAGCTCTATGTCCCCGTGAACCGGGTCCCGGATGACGACGGTGGATCTGGAGGGAGCGCTCATGTTCCGCGGTGGGGCCGACAACTGTACACCGACCCAAATGAAAGAAGCCGGGTTCCGTGAGGAACCCGGCCCCCCTTACACAACAAAGAGAGAGGCGCCCACCGAAGTGGGACAAGCAAGAGGTTCAGGATGGCTCGCGGTAGATCACGCGCTCGGCGATCGGCCCCAGAGTCTTGGCCTCGCGCAGCGAGGCCTTGATGCACAGCCGGCCGTCCTTGGACGGCGTCACGGTGATCTCCACCTCGAAATCCGAATGGTGGGGGTTGCCGGTGTCGCTGATCACGGCGCCCTGGAGGCGACCGAGATCCCTGAACGAGAAAGCTTCCACTGCTGCGACGGTCTCCTGGAGCAGTTCCCGGGCCAGGGACCGCCGGTAGGCGTGCGTCGTGTCCCAGCGGTTCGCCACGTACTGACCGGCGATACCTCCCAAGCCGAGCATCATCATCACGGCAATGAGCAGAACCTCGCAGAGCACCGTCTTGCCACGATCCAGCTCCCTGCGGACCCGAGGCACCTTGCTTCCGTAGTGCGCAGAAGCGGGGGCCAATGCCACCTGCTTGGGGATGGCAGGATCGGCGCCGGGAGCAGCCCCCGGAGCCCTCATGATGGTGCACCCGCCGGAGGACGCGAAGTCATCGATATCGATGTGTCTCTGACCCCGCGTGTGCCTGCGAGAATCCGTGTCCCCGTGACCAGCCATCCGTGTCCCTCCCGGCGTTCCCTCCGCTTACTCTGCCAAAGCAGGTCTTAAACTATAGGGAACCGTGCCGGCGGCGGTCGGCGATCCCTCGGCGGCAGCCCACTCCCGGCGCCACAGCGTCCGTGCCACCGCCGGAAGCGGGCGTCCCGATCTGGGACAATCCCTCGGCCGAGCACCGCCTTGGCGGATCCAGCCGGATCCAGCCAGATCCAGCTAGTAGTCCATCGGGAGCTCCACGAGGCCCTGCACCACGAGGTTCGGGAAGTCCCAATGGAGCACCTTGCCATCCCGTTCGCGAACCTCCACGTGGATGTCCGCCAGCACCCTGGCGGCCAGGGGCTGCGCGTAGTCGTCGGTGTCTTTGAGCAGGAGAGACTCCTGCTCCCGCCCGGTGCCGTTCTTGACATGCAGGCGGAAGGTGCGCCCCCCTGGCCTGGCAAAACGAAGTCGCAGCCGCGGGTCGTCCTTGGCGGCCGGCCGCGGCAGGACCAGGTGGCGCTCCCCTGGAGCACGCACCTCGAGGGCGAGTCCCAGGTGCTCCGGCGCAGTCACACGAATGCGCGCCGGTATCGGCAAGGGCAGGCGGTAGCTGCCGTCGGCGGCGGTGATGGCGTGGCCCATGGGCACGGTGCCACCGAAGTAGAGGAACGGCGGCAGCAGGTGAACCCCAGGCCACCACGGCGCCGCCTCGCCTGCACCGTGGCTGACCAGCCACGCGCCGGAGACCGGTTGGCTGCCGCTGCGCACCTTGCCCACCAGCAAGGCTGCCTTGTCGCCGTGAATGCTGGCGCGGGCCGGTCCTTGCTCGTGATGGCGCAGTTGCACGACCGGCTTTTGTCGGACCAAGGTGTCCGGGTGCCAGACCGAGATCTGCACCCTGCAATCCTCTGGCAGCCCCTTGACCGTGGCGAGGCCGTCCTTGTCCAGGGGGACGCCGCCCTCGATGGCCTGCATGAAGAAGGGTTGGTGCAACAGGCGGGTGTCCTCGTCCCCCTGTCCCGCCTCGGGCTGGACGAACACCGCGCCCTTGGCGAGGTCCTCCACCGGTGCCATGAAGCGCACCTGCAGGTCCACCCCTGGTGCCAGGGCGAACGTGTTCCGGGCAGGGTCCCGGCCGCCGCGGGCACGGGTCAGGTCGAGGACCCGAAAGGTGCCGGCGTGTCCCGGAGCCCGGATCACCAGGGGCAGGCCGCTGCCAAGGGGCAGGTCCGGGATGTGAAACCTGCCCTCGGCGTCGGTCTCGGCCCGCTTGCCCGCAAGCCACACGCTGGCACCGGCAAGGGGGCTCTGGTCCGCGCCCACCACCTGGCCCTGATAGTCCCCCGACCCGAGCCAGCTCGCCTCGATGTCCCGGTCAGGCCGCCTCAGGAACACCACCCTGTAGATGTCCTGCCCGCCGGGCAGGCGGAACCGCACCAGCTGCCGGCCCTTGAGGATCCTGGCTCCTGGCAACGCCGCAGAGCCCGCCACCCAGGAAACCTCCGCGGGCACCAAGGTCGTCCCCCGCCAGAGCCGCAGTGACGGGCGCCTGGTCGGGGGCAGCAGGTCCCCCACGGGTTCGATCCGCAGCACCACCTCGAACTGTGGCTCGGGCAGGGCACCTGGCGCGTGGGTAGCGTTCAAGACCGCCCTCTCGGAGGCACGGCCCGGGTCGGCGATGGCGTCCCCGGCGTCGCCCCGGGTCGCCACGGCCTCCGGGCCGCGCGACGCGGGCTCCACGCCACCCGTGTCGTGCACGAGGTACGCAGCCAGCGCCAGCAGCAGGCAGGTCGCCACGACCAGGGGGGTGCGAGGGGTCATTCTCTCTGGAGCATAGCCCCCGGGGTCACTTGCGGCAGGGGAGCCAGCGCAAGGCGCCGCTGGCAACGGCCGTCTAGTTGCAAAATGCCCAACCAGGACCCAACTTCCCTGCCATGAGCCTCCGCCGGCTCCGAATCGGCCTCGACTACCGCCCGGCCCTGCTGACATCGGTGGGTATCGGCCGCTCCGTCCGTGAGCTGAGCCGAGCCCTCGCGCTGCAGCCGCACCTGGCGGTCCAACTGTTCGGCCACAGCTTCGCTCGGGCGCGCCATCAGGCGGAAGTACCGACCGGTGCCACCCTGCACCGGCTGCCGATCCCCGGCAGATCGATGCCTGTCCTGGCCCTGCTCGGCGTGGATGCCGGTCGGTTGAGTGGCGGTGTGCAGGTCTTCCATTGGACGGACTACATCCACCCACCTGTTCGTGGCGCTCCCACGGTGCTCACCCTCCACGATGTTGCCTTCGCCCAGGACCCCGGGTTCCACGGCAAGGCACAGAGCCAGATGTTGATGACGGGATGTCGCAAGGCCGTGGCCCAGGCAACGCTCGTCATCACCCCGACCCGGGCCACCGCTGCAGCAGCCCAGCAACACCTGGGCATCGCCCCGGACCGCCTGCGGGTCGTTCCTTTCGGAGCCGATCACGTGCCGGATCGGGATCGGATCGGCGACCACCCCCTCGACGGCCGGCCCTTCATCCTGACCCTGGGCACCATCGAGCCCCGCAAGAACCATCTGCGGTTGATCCAGGCCTGGCGTCAGCTCGACGAGCCCCGTCCGGTGCTGGTGATCCTGGGCCGGGCCGGATGGGAGTGCGGCACTGCCGTGGCAGCGATCCGAGAAGTGATCCGTTCAGGTCAGGTGCTGTGGGAGCAGGGCGCCAGCGACGCCCGGGTGTTCCGCTACCTGGCCCACGCACTGGTGCTGGCCTACCCCTCCCGCCTGGAGGGATTCGGCTTCCCCCCACTCGAGGCCGCGGCCCTGGGCACACCGGTCCTGGCCGGTGACACACCGGCCTTGCGGGAGGTGCTGGAGGATGCTGCGGTCTTCTGCGATCCGGAGGACCCGGATGCCATTCACGCTGCCCTGGCCAGGCTGCTGGCGGATCGAGCCCTGCGGCGACAGCTTGCGGCGAGGGGCCTCCAGCGGGCCCGCTCGTTCACGTGGGACCGCTGTGCCCTGCGTCATGGGGATCTCTACGCGGAGGTGGCGGAATGAGGCGGGTGGTATTCGACGGCGGCATCCTCGCAGCGGGCCCGCCCACGGGCGTGGCGCGGTCGTTCTTGACCACACTCACGGCCTACGCCCGGCTGGCTCGGGAACACGGCGACCCCGAGCCGGTGTTGCTGGTGCCCCGGGGCACGGTGCCGCCGAAGATCACGGGCGTGGGCATCCAGATCGGTCCCACTGGCGCGCTCCAGAAGCAGCTGCACCAACCACGGCTGCTGGCACGGCTGGATGCGGGCCTCTTCCATTCCCCCGTGACCTCGCTGCCGGTGGGAGCGCGCTGCCCGATGGTGGCCACGATCCACGACCTGCCGTGGCGTGCCCAGGAGCGGCTCGAGGAGCCCGGCTGTGGGTGGCGGCACCGCCTGGCGGTGCGGCTCGCCACCCGTCGCGCGGCTGCCATCGTCGTGCCCTCCCGGGCCACTGCCGAGGATGTCCTGCGCGGCTGCCCCCGTGCCCCGGTCTGCGTCATCCGTCACGGCGTGGCGCTTCCCCCCGACCCGGCCCCCATGGAACAGCTGAAGGGACCCTTCCTGGTGCTGGGGGACGACCGGCCGCGCAAGAACCTCGACCGCGTCAGGGCTGCCCACGCGGACGCCAGATCCATGGCACCAGACCTTCCGGATCTCGAGATCCACGGCCCGGTACACGGCTACGTCACCGAGACGAAGAAGTCGGAGTTGCTGCGCACGAGCCGCGCGCTGCTGCATCTGTCCCTCTTCGAAGGCTTTGGGCTGCCGGTGCTGGAAGCATTCGGCCACGGCCTGCCGGTCCTCTGCAGCAACCGGGGCAGCCTGCCCGAGGTTGCCGGCGACGCAGCCCTCACCGTGGATCCCACGGATCTCGGGGCCATGGCCAGGGCGATGGTCCGCATCCACCGGGACGAAGCACTGCGGGGGTGCCTGCGCACCAGAGGCCTGGAGCGGGCCGCCGTGCTGACCCCCGAGTCCAGCGCGGCGGGTTGGCGCAACCTGCACCAGGAGGTGCAGCCGCGATGCGGGTAGTCGTGGCGGGATGGTTGTTGGGACTGGGACCGTCCGGCGCCAACCGCCGGCTCCTGGGTCTGCTGCAAGCCCTGCAGCCGCAGCTGCGCCAGGACGAGTCGATCACCGTGCTGCACGGCCCCGAGGGCGTGCCAGAGAACCCGCCGGAGGGAATCTCCTGGCGGCAGGTGGGAATTCCCGCGGTGCCTGCCTGGCGGCGGGCGCTCCACCAGCAGAGAGAACTGCCAGGCCTGTTGCGGGAGCTTGCAGCTGACGTCTACGAGCAGGGTTTCCTGCCGGTGGTGGCCAACGCTCCGTGTCCGGTCTGCCTCACCCTTCACGACCTGCGCGACCTGGGGCCGTTTGCGCGGCGGAATCGCTGGGTCGCCCGCCTGGCGCACCGCCGTTCCCTGGCGCGGGCAGCGGCGGTGGCGGTCCCGTCCAGGTTTACCGCCGACGAACTCTGCGCGGTCTTGGCCACCCGCCGCCAGCCGCTGCCGCGGATCGAGGTGCTGGCGGGCGGCGTCG
>QJVU01000226.1 GCA_003235605.1 Planctomycetota bacterium
CGTAGGCGATGAAGACAGCCAGCTTCAGCTCCTTGGAGAAGCCATAGGTGTGCAGGCCGACCTCCAGCAGGTTCACGTGGAACCACGAGAACAGCACCACGGCTCCGAGGAGAGGAGTCACCAGGCAGATCCCGAACTCCCGCAAGTAGCCACCCAGGCGCGCATGGAGGATGGCAATCTGCGCCAGGACGATCAGCAAGGCACCGTTCTCCTTGGGATCCCAGCCCCAGAACCGCCCCCAGCTGTCGTTGGCCCAGATCCCGCCGAGGATCGTGCCGAGGGTGGAGAACACCAAGCCGAAGCAGATGGTGCCGTAGGTCATCCTGGAGACCGCCTTGTAGAACGCCCGGTCGCCGCGTCGGATGCCGAACAGCTTGCTCAAGAGATAGACGGAGCCGATGCCTGCCGCCAGGAGGCTGGCGGCGTAGCCGATGTTGATCGTGGTGACGTGGGTGGAGAGCCAGAAATTGGTGTCCAGCACCGCGAGCAGCGGCGCCATGGTGTCGCGCTTCTCGAGCCCTTCGAAGCCCATTGCCAGAAACAAACCGACCGCTCCAAGCAGTGCAGCCACAGGTTGGGCAACCCGTGCGCGGTTGATCCACTCGATGATCAGCGCGACCAGGACCGCAACCGCGGTGATGAACAGGAAGGTCTCGTACAGGTTGGATACCGGTGGCCGGCCGCGCAGGATGCACCGGATCACGATGCCGGTGACCAACATGCCAAAGGGGACCAGCGTCGCGACCCAGGTGGCCCGGTAGAGGAGCAGGCTCCTTGGGCTCAGCCATTGGAAGGCGCACAACAGGAAGCTGAGACTGAACAGGATGAGGCCCCAGTAGAAGTAGTCGGCACGGTAGAACGAGACCTCCATGGGGATCTTCGCCCACTCGCCGCGCGCTTCCGCCAGCTTCCGGATGCTGTCGTGGAACCTGCGGAACTCGAAGGCAAAGGCCCCGGGCTGGTCCAGGAGCGCCACCAGCCGCTCCCAGGGCTCGAGCAGGGCGATCTTCTCCGGCGCCGCCTTGCGCATGTCGACGACCTGGGAGGTAAGCATCGCGGGAGACAGCCAGGTCCTGCCCGTACCCTGGAACGGCACCTGTTCGAAGGCCTCGTCCGGCGCCGGAGGCATGTAGGCGAGCGTGTGGGCCAGCCGCCCCAGACGCTCCACGCTCAGGCGGTAGTCCGCCGGCAGCTCCGGCATCTTCGCCAGGAGCTGAGAGAAGCGCACCGTCTCCTCGCCCGGGAACAGCTTCTTCAGCGCCTCCTGCTTCGTCGGGTAGCGAGCGCGGGCAAAGTCCAGGAAGTGGGTCAGCTGCTGGAAGCTCTCGTAGTTACCCCAAAGGTCCAGGATCTGCTCCTGGACGGAGGTCAGCCGCACCTGGCGCTGCTTGAGGTGGTGGGACTCCGCAGCCTTCTCCCGAAGGCGATCTTCGGCCCTGGCGAGGAACTCGTACGAGTAATAGTGCAGACCCCGCTTCTCCTTCTCACGCGGCAGGCCAAGGGCATCCAGGACCTCCCAGTTGTCCTCGATCCGAAAGATCTTGTAGCGGCCGGCCTGCTCCGGATAGAAGAGACAGTCCAAGAACCACTCGGTGGGTGTCTGCTTGCCCGCCGGGTTCTTGAAGCGCAGGGTGCGCTTGCCGTGGATGGGCAGCATCGTGAACTGCGCCTGGGTGCTGAGTGGCTTGACCCGGCCGCCGTCCTGGACCGGAAAGGTCCGCGCCAGTTCCACGACTTCCTTGGGCCAGGTGTGGTCGGGGCCGTCGGGCTCCGCTGGTCGTTCGCCGCATGAGACCAGCGCCAGCAGCGCAAGGTACGGCAGCATCCGGCTCGATAGCATCATCTCATTCCCCCTTCGGCCCGACACCTCACAATGTAGCGGAACAGCTTCATGCCGAAGTGAAACACCATGCCGATCAGGATAACGAGACAGGACCACAGCGGCCATTGATCAGCAGGGTTACGGACCACCTCGAACTGCGAGAAGAGCTTGCGCGGGTCTGCAACGCCTTGAGGTCCCCAACTGGCCTGGAAGAGTGTGTAGCCCTTGCGCCGCAAGGGCTCGTTCATGCTGATCGTGACGTCCTGTTCGGTGCCCGACTCGATCTTGGTCACGTTGCTGCTGAACTCGCTCGGGGTGTTCGTGCCGGGATGGTCCAGCTTGGTGAACCTGTTGAGGCGGATGGTGAACGGCAACGGGTAGGACCGGTGCCGCAGGCTCAGCATCCAGTCCTTGCCAGCTGACCGGAACGTCATCGGCAGCTCCTCCAGCGAACCTCCCCACAGTAAGCCGGGCTGTTCCCTGCCGGTGGCCTTGTCCACAACCTGAATGTAGGCACCGGCAAGGTTGTTCTCCGCCTTCTTGTCCGAGGGCAGCGGCCTCAGATAGAAGCCATCCACACCAACCCCTTTCCGCGCCGGTGCCGGCCTGGCGTTTGGGAGGAAGCGCAGCACGGCCAAGTCGAACGGCAGGTTCTTGGAACCGAAGGTCGCCTTGCCCTTTGGGTCCAGGTCCACGAACTGCTCGCCGGGGATGATGTGCTCCCGCATGCGACCCTCCTCCAGCAGTTCTCCCACCACGATGTCCCACTCGAAGAAGTCGACGAACTCGTCGTGCTGCTGTTGCTCGCGAAGGGTCAGGTATCCCCGGTCGGCGCAGAGGTACTCCACCAAGCCTGCCGACAGCATCCACAGAATGCCCAGGTGAACAATGATGACCCCCACGGTGGCCACCTTCTTTCGGATGCGGATCAACCCGCCACAGATCAGGTTGATCGCCAGGACTGCCAGCACCAGGATGGTCCCGGGCCAGTAGAAAGTCGCCCCGCCCAGCAGACGCGCCTCGAAGAACAGGGAGCTGAAGTAGCGCTTCTGCACGTCATAGAGGCTCATGTGCGTCTGGTCGAAGGTTCCCTTCCAGGTCAACACCGCCAGGTACACCAGCAGGATGATGGTCAGGGCAAAGGACGACAGGCCGTCGAACAGGGCCTTGCCGATCCGCGCCGCGGTCCAAGGAGTGTCCATCTGGGTCTGCGTTTTCGTCTCCGTCATGACTGCAGCCTCAGGGACTCGCAGAACTTCAAGAATTCGTTCTTCGCCGCGCGCATGTCCTCGGGGCCGCCCACCATCTTGATGAACAGCGTCACGTCGGACAATGGGCACACCACGCCGAACAGCGTCCCCTTCTCGAGCGCGGGTCCGCCCATGCCCTGATAGCTGCCATCCTCCTCCAGGAGCGGGGCCGCTTCCCCGAGGACCTGGATGCGCGGCAGCCGGTCCACGTCCTGGGCCGACAGCGGCGGCTTCTCCATCTCCCTGCGCCAACGGTTGATGTTGTCGATGACGCCGCCCGCGGTGCCGCCCAGGGCGATCACCCAGCACTCGGCGCCGGGCTGGCTGTCCGCCTTGGGGGGGACCTTGAACGTGACGATCCGCATGGATGAGCCCGACGCCTGCTGCCACCCACTGGGAACATCCCACCGGAGCCTGTCGCGATCGAAGCCACTCCTGGGTGGATGGGAACCCGAGCCCCCGCCGAGGGCGGACATGTCGATCCGCAGGGAGTCGGCGAACTTCTCGAAGCCCGCCCGTGCCGCATCCACCGCTGCCTCGGGACCGATCATCTTCACGGAGACCGCAAACGCCGGGAACTGCACGTAGAGGGCGTGCAACTTGTAGCCAGCTTTGGTAGTCCCGCCCATGCCGCCGGTGAAGGTACCGGCGCACTCCACCTGCACCCCTTCCCGGCCCAGCACCTTGCGGCGGGGAAGCGCCTCGAGTTCCTGCGGGGTGTACGCCGCGAGGCCCATCTGCTCGCGCCAGCGCTTCACGTTGGCCGCCAGGCCGCCGCCGGTCAGCGTCGACACGTAGCAATCCACCTCACCCACCCTCAGGTTCACGTCGCGCAGGGGCCGGGGCGGCTGCTGCTCCCAGCCGGCGGGCACTTCGAACTTGAACTCCGGCTTGAAGGCATGCCCCGGAGCGTCCGCCGGATCCCGGCCGGAGAAACCGAGACGCTGCCAGGTGGGTACGTTCAGCTGCTCACCCCGCAGGGGTACGACCCGGGTCTGCTGGATCTCGTACGTCCGGTCGCCACTGCGGTCGCCACATCCGGCGGCCAGCAGCGGCAGCAGCGCCAGCAGCGCCAGGAGCAGCGGGGGTGGGTAGCGGTGGCCAGGGGTCTGGAGGTGTTTCATGGGTTGGGGCCCGAGGCACAGGTGCCATGCATGATGTCGCAACGTCGCGCGCCACCTTGGGATTGCACGTTCGAACTCGGATTCCGGCCTCAGAATCTACGGTCTACGACGTAGTCCGCCACCCGGGTCATGGCTTCCCGGGCACTGCTCGGGGGCAGGTCCTCGAGGGCCTCCCGGGCCTCCGTCACGAAACGTCGCGCCTGGGCGAGGGACCAGCTGACGGCCTCGTTCACGTCGAACTCCCGTTGCAGCAGCTCCCGGAGGCTGCCGTGGGTGCCACCGTTGCCCCCGGCCCCAGCGCTGCCGGTGCCCCCGCTGCCAGTGCCATTGGTCATCAGCGCCACCAACCGGCGGCCGCTGTCGCCGCCGCGGCGTTTCAGGTAGAGCAGGGGCAGGGTCAGCTTGCCGGTGGTCAGGTCCGTGCCCAGGGACTTGCCCACGACGGCCTCTTCCCCGCAGAGGTCGAGGCAGTCGTCGACGATCTGGAACGCCATGCCCAGGCGGTAGCCGAACTCCCACATCGTGTCGCTCAAGGTGGGTTCGGCAGCGGCATAGTGAACGCCCAGCTTGCAGGCGGCGGCGTAGAGGCTGGCGGTCTTGTCCCCGATGACGCGGTAGTAGTGCTCCTCGGTCCAGTCGGCGGCGAGGCGATGGAGGCTCTGCGTGATCTCCCCCTGGCAGATCACCCGGGTGACGTCCGAGAGCAGGCGAGAACAGGTCAGATCCTTCAGCCGCAGGGACATCTGGAAGGCCAGCGCATAGATGTAGTCGCCGAGGAGAACCGGTACCTCGTTGCCGTGCAGGCGGTTCACGGTGAGGGACTGCCGCCGCACCTGGGCGTCGTCGAGGACGTCATCGTGGACCAGCGTGGCCATGTGGATCAGCTCGACCACCTTGGCGCACGTGAAGTGGGCTGGGCCGGGCTCCTCGAACAGGCGTCCCGCAAGGAACACCAGCGCCGGCCGCAGCTGCTTGCCCCGGTAACGGGAGACATGATCGATCAGCGGCCGGAGCTCTTCCGATGCAGGCAGCAGATCCCGGTGCAGTTCACGGTTCATCCGCTCCAGATCCCGGTGGACCGGCGCCAGGAGACCTTGCAGTGGTGCGGTGGTTGCCACGGTCTAGCTGTTGGCGGAACCCTGGTCAGGAGCGGGATTCTGCGACTGGCCTTGCTTCCCGGGCTGCTCCGAAGGAGGCACGGCCTGACTGGGAGGTGGTGCGGCCTGACTGGTGCCGGGACCGGACGTCACGGCACCCGAGCTGCTGTCGCCCCCTTTCAGCCCACGCTTGAACTCCACGATGCCGCTGCCCAGGGAGCGGGCCATGCCCGGTATGCGGTGGCCGAACAGGAGCAAGGCAATGAGGAGGATGACCCACATCTCCCATGGGCCCAATCCAAAAGCTAGGTACCCGATCATTCGCGCAGGCCTTTTGTGGTCGCTGGATTATCAC
>QJVU01000097.1 GCA_003235605.1 Planctomycetota bacterium
GAAGGGCTCGGTGACCTCCATGCAGGCAGTCTATGTCCCCGCCGACGACATCACCGACCCGGCACCGGTGGCCACCTTCGCCCACCTGGACTCGACCATCATCCTGGAGCGCCAGATCGCCGAGCTGGGCATCTACCCGGCGGTGGACCCTCTCAAGTCCACCTCGAAGATGCTCACGCCGGAAGCTGTCGGTGAAGACCACTACAACGTGGCGCGGGAGGTTCAGCGCACCCTGCAGCGCTACCAGGACCTCCGGGACATCATCGCCATCCTCGGCATGGAGGAACTCTCCGACGAGGACAAGCTGGTGGTGAACCGCGCCCGCCGGATGCAGCGCTTCCTGGCCCAGCCGTTCTTCGTGGCGGAACAGTTCACCGGCTCCCCGGGCAAGTTCGTCAAGCGCGAGGACACGGTCCGCTCGTTCAAGGAGATCCTGGAAGGCAAGCACGACGTCCTGCCCGAACAGGCTTTCTACATGGTGGGCTCCATCGAGGAGGCCGTGCAGAAGGCCAAGAGCATCCAAGGCGAGCCCGACCAGGAAGAAGGCGGAAGCGCCTGACCGGAGCAACCACGGAGCACGCAAGATCATGGCGGCCGAGCTGCATCTCAAGGTGATCACCCCGGACCGGAGGCTCGTGGACCGCAAGGTGCGGGCGGTCTCGTTCATGGGCATCGACGGCAGCTACGGCATCCTGCCCAACCATGCGCCGTTGATGACCGCTACCATGCCGGGGGTCGTGAAGGTCACGAACACAGACGGCAGCATCGAGGAGCTCCTGGTGACCGATGGCTTCGCGGAGATGCACAACAACGTGCTGTCCCTGGTCTGCGAGGCCGGGGAGCGCGCCGCCGACATCGACCTGGAGCGCGCCCGTAAGGCTGAGGAGCGTGCCCGCAAGCGGCTCGAGGAGGCCAAGAGGGTGGACATCAACGTGGCGAGGGCGGAGCTTGCCCTGCAGAAGGCCTTGCTCCGACAGAGTCTGTTCCGCAAGGGGAGTGGGACCGGCACGATCCATCCGTGACCCGCGGCTCCATGTCCGGGAGCTGTTCCGGTAAGCTGCAGGCGTTGAAACCGATCCTCGCACTGCCCCTGGCGATGCTCTCAGGCTGCATGGGCGCGTCCATGCCGGCACAGGACAGCCCGCCAGCCCAGGGCCGGAGTCCCGCACAGCACCAGATCCCGTCCCACAAGGGGGAGCTGCTGGAGACGGCTTCCGGCCTTCGCTACGCGATCCTGGAGCCCGGCAAGGAGGGCGGCCAACGCCCTGGCTTCGGGGACCGCGTGCGTGTGCACGTCACCGTCTGGCTCGAGAACGGCAGGCTGCTGGAGTCGACACGCGACAAGCGCGCGCCGATCCGGCAGACCGTGGGCGCGCAGATGCTGCCTGGACTCGCCGAAGGCCTGACCCTGGTGCCGGAGGGCGGCCGCATCAAGCTGGTCGTACCACCGAACCTGGCCTTCGGAGAGACCGGCGGTCCGAAGGTCTCTCCCGACAGCGCGCCGGTGCCCCCCGGTGCCACCCTGATCTATGACGTGAAGCTGTTCGAGTTGGAGCGCGGCAAGAAGGCGCTGCCCAGGTTCACCAGGGTGCCTGCCGAGAAGGAGAAGCCCCTCGACGACGAGCTCCGCTACACGGTCCTGAAGAAGGGCAGCGGCAAGAAGGCGAGCGCCACGGACATCCTGGAGCTGCGCTTCGCGCTCTTCAACGTCAACGGCCAGCTCCTCCACTGCAGCGAGATGCCGGGCCACCGCAACCTGAGGCTGAAGTCCGGCAAGGGGCTGGCCAAGGCGCTGAAGTTCCTGGCACAAGCCCTGCCCCTGCTGGAGCAGGGCGGACGCTACCGTTTTCACGTGCCGCCGGAGCTCTGCTACGGGGCGGAGGGGCGGGGGCCGCTGCTGCCCCCCAACTCCGACACGATCTGGGAGCTGGAGCTGGTGCGAACGATCACGCCCCTGCCCGTGCCGCCGTTCGCAAGGTCTCCCCTGGAGAAGACCACGCGCACCGGGTCCGGTCTGCGCTACGAGGTGGTCCGGAAGGGAACGGGCAAGTCCCCTGGCGCCACCAGCGAGGTCGAAGTGCACTACGCCGGCTGGCTCACCAACGGCAAGCTCTTCGACTCCTCCTACGACCAGGGCGAGACCGTCACCTTTCCCCTGGACCAGGTGATTCCGGGCTGGACCGAAGGACTGCAACTGATGAAGGAGGGGGCGGTCTACAAGTTCACGATCCCCGGCGACCTGGCCTACGGCGTCCGCGGCAATCCTCGCGCTGGCATCGGCCCCAACGAGACCCTGATCTTCCACATCGAGCTGGTCCGGGTCTTGAAGTAGCTCGCTTTGTATTGCAAAGTGGGTATCCTGCCGGCGTGAGCACCGTTCTAGAAGCCCGGGATGTCTATCGCTTCCAGGAGGTGGAGGGCCGGCAGATCGCGATCCTGCGGGGGATCACCTTCGCCCTGGAGAAGGGCTCCTTCACCACCATCATGGGGCCCTCGGGCTCCGGCAAGTCCACGCTCCTGAACCTGCTTGCGGGCCTGGACCAGCCTTCGGCCGGCGAGGTTCTGCTGATGGGACAGGAGCTGTCGGCGGCGGACGAGGCTGCGCGCACTCGCCTGCGGCGTCAGCACGTCGGCTACATCTTCCAGTTCTTCAACCTGTCTCCGGACATGACGGTGGCCGAGAACGTCGCCTTGCCACTGCTGATCGCCGGCCGGTCGCCGAGGGAGCACGAGCACCAGATCGACGAGCTGTTGGAGCTCCTGGACATCGGCGCCCTGCGCAACCGCCTGCCGCGCAGCCTCTCCGGCGGCGAGATGCAGCGGGTGAGCATCGCCCGGGCCCTGGTGCGGCGGCCCCCCTTGGTGCTGGCCGACGAGCCCACGGGCAACCTCTCCAGCAAGGCCGGCGAGGAGATCGTCGCCCTCCTCAAGGAGGTGGCCCAGAAGTACGACGCCACGGTCCTGCTGGTGACCCACAACCCGAGGGATGCCGCTGCCGGCGAACGGGTGCTGTTCCTCAACGACGGCGAGATGAACCAGGACCACGCCCTCACCGGAGGTGGCTTGCATGCGGCTGACGTGTTTCGTCGTCTGGAAGAGCTGGGCATCTAATCCCCTGCGCACGGTCCTCACGATCCTGGGGGTGGCCCTGGGCATCGCCGTGGTCACCGCCATCCACGTCCTCGATCACAACACCATCCACAGCCGCCTGCGGGAGATGCGCCCTCACTTCGGCCGCGTCGACCTGGAGCTGTGGCCCAAGGAGACGGAGCGGAACCCGGCCAGGATCCGCCAGCAGCTCCAGGACATGGCGCAGATCCGTGCCGTGGGCCTCTTCCACGAGGCCCGGGTGGCGGTCGACACCGGCGGCAAGCTCACGGACGTGGCCCTCGTGGGTCTCAGCCCGCTTCCAGACCACGAGTTCGGCCACTACCGCGTGGCCCAGGGCGAGGACCTGAGCGATGTGGATGGCGAGGCCTGGGTGCTGATCTCCCAGAAGCTGGGCGCCGCGCTGCACCTCGGGCCCGGCGACGAACTGTGGGTGTGCAACGGGCCGGCTGCTCAGGTGACCCGCTGCCTCGAGGGCCGACGGGTGCAGGTCAAAGCCCACGAACGGGGTGAGGATCGCGTCCAGGCAAGGGTGAAGGGGATCCTCGCCCACGAGGCACTGGGCAGCCGCAACGACGGGCAGCTCCTGATCGGGTCCGTGGCCCTGGCCCGTCGCCTGGCGCCCGTCGCCCGCACCACGTACCAGGTCAACCGTGCCAGCGGCGCCGACCCGGACCGCCTGCGCCAGAACCTGGAGCGGGACTTCCAGGTGCTCGACGACCGCAGCGCTCTCCTCGGTGAGCGCGCCGACCAACGGGCATTCCGCAACGGCATCAAGGTGCTGGGAGGTCTCGCCCTGGTCCTGGGCATGCTGGTGGTGTTCCAGACCCTTTCCCAATCCCTCCTGGAGCGCCTGAAGCAGATCGGGCTGATGCGCTGCCTGGGCACCTCCCGCACTGCGGTGGCCACGGTGTTCCTGGGCGACGCGGTGCTCCTGGCGGTGGCGGGAGCCGTCCTGGGCTCCGGCGGCGGCATCCTGCTGGCCTTCGTCATGGGCAAGATGAAGTGGACGACCCTGGGCCTCGGCAAGACCATCACCGACTTCGAGGTGCCCTGGACGCCGGTGTGGCTGGCTGCCGCCCTGGGCATCCTTTTCACCCTGGCCGGCGCGATCTTCCCCCTCGTCAAGGCCCGGAACCTGCCGCCCATGCAGGTGCTCCAGGCCCGCGGCCTCGGCGATGCCGGCTACCTGCTCCGGGGGGTGAACGTGTTCCTGTTCGTCCTGCTGGTGGGTGTGCTGCCCCTGGCGTACCTGGCCATGACGCCGCTTCTCGACGCGGAGAGCAAGGAGATGCAGGTGGTGCTGGCGCAGTTGTTCGGCATCGTGCTGTTGTTCGGCGTCATCCTGCTGATCGCGCCGCGGTTGGTCCAGCGTCTGGGGGGCCTGGTCCTGGCGCCCCTGGCCCGGCGGCTGCCTTTGCCGGTGTTCCTGGTGGAGAAGAGCCTGCAGCGCAGCGCCAGTCGCTTCGCAGCCGCCATCTGCGGACTCGCCGTGGTCCTGGTGGCAATGGTCGCCCTGAAGCACATCACGTACGCCTTGCGGGGAGAGGTGCGGAACTTCAGCGCCGAGGCGATGGTGAACCGTTGGTTCCTCTGGCCGGAGTCAGGCCCGGTAACCATGGACCAGGCCCGGTCCCTGGAGCGGTTGGAAGGTGTGCAGGCCGCGGACCTGCTCACCCAGGTGGGTTCGACCCAGGTTCCGATTTCGGGCCTGCCCGTGGAAGACCTGACCCGGCCTGGGGGCCTGTTTGCGGACCAGCCGGTGAAGGCACGAGCCTACACTTCCTCCCGTACGCTGGTGGTGAGCAAGCGTTGGGCGAAGCTGAAGTTCGTCCAGGAAGCGGGTCAGCCGTTCGATGTCGTCACCGATGCCGGGACCAAGCGCTACACGGTCCTCGCGATCTCCGATGCCGTGGGTTTCTGCGCCGAAGACCGGGCTTGGGCGGTGGCCGACCCGCGCTGGCTGCGGAACGACTTCTGCGTGCACGAGCCGTCCGTGGACCGGATCGTCCTCCACATCGAGCCGGGCGCCGATGCCGCCGCCTTGCGTGCCGGCATTCTCCAGCGCGTCCCCACCAAGCGCCTCAAGACCGGCGCCGAGCACAGCGGCTACCTGGTCTGGGACGTGACCCGCGACTTCCTGCTCTTCGACGTCCTGCTGTTCCTGACCTTGGTGCTGGTGGGTGTCGGTCTGGTGAACACCATGACCATTGCCGCCCTCGGCCGCGCCCGGGAGATCGGCGTGCTCCGCGCCCTGGGCACCAGCGAGACGCGCCTCAAGCAGTCGTTCCTGATGGAGGGATTCGTCGTCGCCGGTCTCGCCACCCTGGTGGCCCTGATCCTGGCCCTGCCGCTCGGCTACATGGTCGTCGCCGGCCTGAACCGGGTGGCCGGACTCGAAGCACCTTTCGCGGTGCCCTGGCTCTACGTCGCCCTGGTGCCGGTCCTGGCCGGGGCCACCGGCCTGGTGGCAGCAGTGCTGCCGGGCTTGCGGGCGGTGCAGATCCCGCCAGCGGACGCGGTGCGCTAC
>QJVU01000146.1 GCA_003235605.1 Planctomycetota bacterium
CCGTGGATGCAATCTGCTGCTGGCCTCAACACCGGCCACCGGCCAGGCACCGGCCGCCGAGCAGGCATCGTCCAAGAGGCGCAACTAGAGCCGTCGGCGCAGGGCACTGTCCCCGGAGCTACACTGCCGGGATGGCACTTCGAGTCGCGCAATGGTGGCTGACTCTCCTGGGTGGCGCGTTGCTGGGGATGGGGCTCGTCCTCCACGGACAAGTGGCAGCTGTGTACCACATGAGAGAAGAGATGGAGAGCACGTTCTTCCTCTGGCGCTGGGTTGCGAGGCTCACCTTCGCGTTTCAGGACGATGCGACGCAGGCGGCGCTCACGGCGCACGACTTCCGCGTGAGCCTGATCCGGGAAGCAGATCGCGGTGCATGGACGCTGGTGGCGGTCGGCGTGATCCTGGCTTCGACGTCGTTTCTGGTCCGACTCCCGGGCAAAGGTATCAAGGCCGGATGAACTTGCCGCCGGTGGCCTTGGCAAGCTCCTCCATCAAATGCTTGCCCAGGCCCTGTTGGTCGTGCTCGTCGTTCTCCGGGCCGAGGTACGCGGTGTTGAACCGCACCTTCGCCAGCTCGCAAATTCCGTTCATGGTGACGACGATGTCCTCTGGGTGTTGCAGCTTCCCCAACTCCGCCCTGCGCACCGACAACATGAACACCTCATCGATACCGTGGGTCCCGACTTGGCCCCAGGCTTGATTCTCGATGCCCAGACCGATCTCGATGCTGTCGTATGGGTTGGACCACATTCCCGAGCCCCCCGACCCCCCCAGGCTCTTCAGGAACTTCTGGGCCGACTTCTTGTTGGCAGCCGTGGCGGGCACCGGCCCCTTCTTCTGCCACATGCGCGGCTTGCCGCCGGCTGCAGCGACGATGTTGAAGCAGGTATCCGTTGTCAGGCCCTCGATGGCATGGTGTAGGACAGCCTTCATGACGTCGATGCGGAGGATCCGCTTCTCGCCCTTGAGTTCCGCTGGGAGGCGGCTTGCATCCACCAGGTACGCGCCTTCCATCGCGGTGTTCGAAACGTCCGCGATGAACAGGATCCGGCTGCCCTGGATCGTTGTGCCAAACACCTTCCCCGTCGACATGCCCACGGTGGGCTGTGGTCTGTCCGCCGCGGCCTCCACCGGTCCGCTGTCACCCAGCGCCGCGCGGCGATTCTTCTCGGACTCCGCAAACTCGGTCTTGCGCCGCTCTTCGGTCTTGCGGTTGTTGGCGACCTGGAACGTCTCCTTGCTGCGCTTCCAGTAGTCACGCCATGCCTTGGCATCATCGATTGGGTAGTACGCGCCGGTGATGTCCGTGAGGATTTCGTAGGCGAAGGTCCGCTGGCGACCGGTGAGCTTGCCGGCAGCCACTTCCTCGGGGTGTTCGACGAACCGGGCAAGCAGTTCGATCAGCATGGGCACGGCTTCCTTCGAGCGGGCAAAACGCGCAAAGTCGATGGCCAGCATGTCGCTTCGCCATGAGCCCTTGCCAATGAGGTCCGCTGCGATCTTCTGACAACGAGCGACTACTTCCCGGTTTGCGCCGCGGTTGGCTTGGTAGACCTGGAAGAATGCATGGAACAGGCGGTTCCTCGCCAGCTCGTCCTTCTCCTGGGAGATCGCGTCCACGACCGCCGGCAGCGACCGGGGATCCGCCTGGGCTGCGAGGCCTTCGGCGGCGAACGCGCGGACCAGCGGGCTCTCGTGTTTCAGGCCGCCCTCCATGACCGGCACGTACGAGGCATCGCCGAAGGTCCCGAGAACGCTGAGCGCCGCTGCCTGCAGGGCGAGACGGAGCTTCTTGGGCCCCTTTGGAGAGCCCTTGGCCGCTGCCAGCAGGTAGTTTCGCGCTTCTGGATCCGAGAGCTTCTTGAGCTCCTGTCGCACCTTCCACCGGACATACCACGGGGCCATCGCGGCGGTGTACTTCCCTTCCGGGTCGAGGCCCACCGCGGCGACGTCCAGGAGAACCTCAGCGGCCTTTTCGGTGTTGACCTTGACGGCTCCGTCGATGAGCGCTCCCAGTTCGCGGCGCTGGTTGACATGGTCTTCCCACTTCTTGAGATCCTCCGGCGAGATCAGGCCAGCCTTCTTGGCCGCCGACTTGCTGGTGATCTTCTTGTCGATATCGCCCAGGTCGATCTTGCCGGACCGGTACTGCTTGATCCATGTCTTCAGCAGTGGGACAGCCTTGGGGTTCTGGAGGTGTGTGTCGCAACGATCACCCGGAGCGAAGAGCGTGGCAACGATGACCAGGGTGGGCAGCATTTGGTGTTCCTTGGAGGGGCTTGAGCTCGTCGGGAGGAAAAGCGAGGACGTTTGAATGTACGTGGGAAAGCCCACCGGCGGCAGGTGCCGGCGGGCTTTTTGGAAGCGCGCCAGTTGCCGCCCTGCTACCGGGGGGAGCGCTCCCGCAGCCCCCCTGGCGCGTCCTTCTTGCGGGGTTCTTGTGGGGGCATGTGCTGTGGCTCGATGCGGAGCATCTGGAACTGCAACTCGCCCGGCTGTCCCGTCGGCACGGGCACGATCAGCATGTGCCTCAAGAGCTGATGCCTTTGGGCCTCCCACTGCCGGAGCTTGAGCAAGAACCGTTCGTTCAGGCGCGCGGACTCCATGCTGAAGCGGAGGTTCTTGGCCAGCCGATCCAGGGAGCAGCCGGTCACGGCGGATAGGACCCGCATCACTTGCTCAGGCTGCTCGAGCTCCGGGCTCATCTCCAGGGTCGTCAACACCCGCGTCAGGCAGTCACGGGCATCGTCGTCGCGCAGCTCGATGCCGAAGCCTCCCTGCTGCAGCTCTTTGAGCACGACCAGACCGCTCTGCACCGTCTGAAGGTCCTGCCGCACTTCCTGCAACACCTCCGGTTGGAAGTCGGAGATGTTGGTTAGGTTCTTGGAGCGGTTACGCAGGCTGCGGGCAGCCTGGCTGACCTGCTCAGCAGCAGTGGCGGCCAGGTTGACCGGGTTCAGCTCACCGACCGTCGGTGCCACGAAGGGATCTGGCGCCACTGTTGACATCACCGAGGAGTTGGTCTGATCGGGCGTGCCTGTCGCGACGCGGTCCACTTCGGGGGGCTCCTGGATTGTCCCACCGTTGCCCGTTCCATAGTGCACCGCCAGGATGAACACCGCCGCTGCGGCTGCACCTAACAAGCCGTAGCGCACCTTCGTGAAAACCGGCACCGGCTCCTGTGCGATGGCGTCCGGAGCGCCTTCACCGGACTGGATGCGCCGCCAGACATCGTCGCGGAAACGGGAACCGACCTTCGCTTGAGGCAACCTCAGGACCAATCCCTGCGCAGCCTTCAGTTCTTCCCAGAAGCGCGCACAGCCACTGCAGCTGGCGACGTGTCCCATGACACGTGCCCGGGCGTGGCTCTGAAGCCGGCCGTCCAGGCAACGGGAAAGCTCTTCTTGGTAGCTTCGGCAATTCATTCTGACTAGACCTCGATGATGCTTGCGACCGCAGCGCGAAAGCGCTGACGAGCGCGGAACAATCGGGTGGAAACGGTCTTCACCGGGCAGCCCATGATCGCGGCGGCTTCTTCGTAGGAGAGGCCTTGAACTTCGCAGAGCAGGAACGCCTCGCGGAACTTCTGCGGCAGGCCCTGAATGGCTTCTTCAATGGCCTCCCTCGCCTCCCTGCTCTGGGCATGCTCCTCCGGCCGATTGCTGCTGATATCCTCCGGGTTCAACTCGAATTCCTCGTCCCTGCTGATGTCCCTGAACAGGCGCAGCTTGAACTTGCGACGGCGTAGGATGTCCAGGCACAGGTTGCGCGTGACCCGGTAGAGCCAGGGGCGGATGGCGTTTTCGGGCACCTGGTGCATGTGCCGGTAGAGGGCCAGAAAAGCGTCCTGGGCCACGTCCTCCGCCATCAGGCTGTCGCCCAACATGCGCGCTGCGAATGTCGTCAGGCCGTCCGCATGCTCGGCCATGGCCCGGTTGAAGGCCACGGTTTGCAGTGCATCCGGCTCCATGTGGGACAGTTGGGTCAAGGTCGGGTCTCTCTCCAATCAAAACCGCTAGACGATTCGGCCGGACCGGGCCTTGTCCCTGTCCCTGGCCTTCCTGCGTCTCTTCTCCTTCTGCTTCTCCTCCCTCCGCCTCTGCTGCTGGTCTTCCTTCGGGCCCTTCTTCTTGTTGGCTTTGACCGGTGCCTCTTCGACCTCGTAGGTGATTCCGTGGGTCCCCTTCGTTCCGTCCAGGATCCATGTCCGGAACCTGACCTCCGGACGCATCACCTGCAGGTTGGCTCTGGGGGCCTGGAGCTCGCGCAGCTCGACCCAGGGGGCCTGGAATCCGCGTAGCTCGACCTTGGGGGCGTGGATCCAAGGGGCCTCACCATGGGCTCGCTGCAGTGCGCGTTCGGCTTCGGCCAGTGCCCGACGGGCTTCGGCCAACGCCTTCCTGGCCCGATCCAGCGCGTCCCCAACAGGCGGCGCCATTGGGGTTGGACGGGCCTTCGGCCCGGGGGGAGCCTTCTTGACGGCTTTCCTGGCGGCCGGAGCGTTCCTGACAGCCGGAGCCTTCCTGGCGGCGATGGCCTTCTTGGCGGTGGCCGCAGCCCGATCCTGGGCATCGTGAACTTCAGCGAGGGCCCGCTTCAACTCTTCCCGGACGATGCGCCGGATGTGCTGGCGCAGGTCAGATTCGTTGTCCTTCTGGGCAATCAGCTCGCCCTGGACGGTGGCGCAGACGAGCACCAGGCTCGCAGCGATCGGCGTGAAGATCTTCATGGTATGGGTTGGTTGCTCCAAGACGTCTGGCAAGGGGGCTTGTAGAGCCCTTGTATCGTGCGACCGTGGCCAGCGGCTGGCGAGAGGACGAGCTTGGGACACCAAAACTCCAGGCGGCGTGCAGCCTCAGCGGCCATTTCGGGGCTGTTTGAGGATCAGCCTCGAGTTCTCGCTGTCGATCTCCATGTCCAGGCGCTGCAAGACGTTGAGGCCCAGCAGGCCGGTGCCACCGAGACTTTCTCCGGGCAGGTCGAGGACCGCCGCCTGGACCTTGCCGAGGCGTATCCTGCCCAGCCTCAAGGAGGGAAGCTCCACGATCTCCACCTCCATGACCCCGCTGGCGGTCGTGACCTTCGTCCTCGGGTTGTTCTTCCTGCGCAGGCCCAGGCGGTCTGCCAAGGCAGTGGGTACGGTCGTCAGGCTGGCGCCGGTGTCCACGAGGAACCTCATCGACTGGTTGCCCACCGAGGCCCTCGCTTTGAGGATGCGCGTCTTGGGATCGTAGGGAATCACGTAGCGGCCCCGCTGGTGGTGCTCGTTCCCGTAGGCAGCGGCCCGCTGGTAGCGGTCAAGCTGGGTCGCGTAGGACGGGTCCAACCGCGCTGCCTCGCTCGCCTGGGCCAGGGCGTCGTGGTCCCGACCCACCGCTGCCAGGGCTTGGGCATAGGCAAGGTGCAAGTCGGCCCGCTCGGGAAACAGCTGGGTTCCCCGGGCCAACAGGGCAAGCGCTTCTTGGTGTAGGCGTGCGCGGCGGCGGGTGCCGGCTACCTTCAGCAGGCCGGTGGCGACCTCGTCCGCAATGCTCTTGGCGTGAGCGGACGACACCCGGAGCAGTTGCTCGTAGAAGCCGGCTGCCTCGGCTGCATCGCCATGTCCAAGGGAAAGGAGAACGACATCGGCAAGGAT
>QJVU01000557.1 GCA_003235605.1 Planctomycetota bacterium
TCGTGGAGGAGCGCCACCCTGTCACACCTCGGTGCCGTCAGGTTCAGATCGTGGGATGCCAACAGCACGGTCTGGCCTTTCTCGGCCAGGCCATGGAGCAACGCCAGGACCGCCACCGCGTGCTCCAGGTCCAGGTCCGACGTGGGCTCATCTGCCAGCAGCACTTCGGCCTCGGTGGCCAGCGCCCGGGCGATGGAGATCCTCCGCATCTCGCCTCCCGAGAGGGTGTAGACAGAGCGGTCCGCGAAGTCCGCGGCATCGGTCATGGCGAGGGCACGGTCCACTGCAGCGTGATCCTGGGCCTTCGGACCCCGGAAACGCTGGATGTGGGGATAGCGACCCATCATCACCAACTCCCTGCCAGTGAACTCGAAGGGAGAGTCCGAGTCCTGGGGGATGAGGGTCACCTTGCGGGCGCGCTCCCGGTCCCGGTAGTCAGCGAGGTTCCTGCCGTCCAGGAGCACGTCCCCGGAATCGGGCCTGCGGATCCCAACCAGGATGTTCAAGAGCGTGCTCTTGCCGGCGCCGTTGCGTCCTGCCAAGAGCGTCATCGAGCCGGCTTCCGCCGCCAGGGACAGGTCCACGAGCACCTGACGCTGGCCATAGGCAAGGGACACCGACTCGGCGCGGATCGTCATGGGCTCAAGAGCTCCAGTCCCCGGCGGTGCCGAAACAGCAGGTAGAGGAAGAAGGGTGCACCCAGGGCGCTGGTGACGACACCGACGCGCAGGCCTGGAAGCACGACCCGGCAGAGGTAGTCCGCCAGGAGCAGGACGAAGGCACCCAGCACTCCTGCGCAGGGCAGCAGGCCGCGGTGGGCCGGGCCCACGATGAGGCGCGCCATGTGGGGAACCACCAGGCCAATGAAGAAGATCCCTCCGGTGACCGAGACCGTGGTGGCGGCGAGGCCGCAGGCCAGGACCACCAGCACCTTGCGCAGGCGGGGGACGTTGACACCAAGAGCGGCGGCACCGTCGTCCTTGAGGGTGAGGAGATCGAGGTCCCGCAGGTAGGCGAGAAGCGGCAGGCCGAAGACCAGGAGGCCCACCAACAGGATCCAGGAGTCTTCCGGCGTGACCCGCTCCATGCTGCCCAGGAGCCAATGGAGGATCTCCGCGCTGGCAACCCAGTTGTCGAAGTGCAGCGTCATCGTGAACGAGATCAGCGCACCCATCAGTGAGTTCATGGCGATCCCCGCCAGGAGCAGGCTCTGGACCGAGAAGCCGGACGGCCCGCTGGCGATCACGAATACCACTGCCGTCACCAACCAAGCGCTCATGAAGGAACCCAGCTGGTTGCCCCCCAGGAACTGCGCAGAGAAGCCGGTGGCGATGGCGATGACGCCGCCGAAGGCAGCGCCCTGGGTGGTTCCAATGACCTCGGGGGAGGCCAGAGGGTTGCGGAACACGGCCTGCATGACGGTGCCTGCCATCGCCAGGCACGCGCCAGCGAGGACGGCACCGAGCATTCGGGGCAGGCGAATCGTGTTGACGATGGCCTGCTGTCCGGGGTGAACGCCATCGACGAGGCCAAGGCCAGCCGCGAGGGATTCGAACAACTGCAAGGGGCTCAGGTCCTTGGGCCCTTGGAGAAGCGAAAGGAAAGCCAGGAGCAGCAACGCCGGGAAGGAAACCAGCAGAAAGGTGAGGGGGGAGACGCGCCTGGTCATGGCCTGCCCCAACGATCGAGCTGCTGGCCGATGGCATCGACAGCGCCGACCACGTGATGGGAGGTGGAGAGCAGCAGCGCGTTCGGCACGAACACGATGCGGTCCTTCTTGACTGCTGGCAGGAGGCGCAGAGCGGCGGACTGCCTGATCAGCTTGCGCACGCCGTCTTCGCCTCCAGGTACGACTCCGACGACCAGGGCATCGGGGTTCCAGTCCAGGATGCGCTCGGCGACGACGGCCTGGTGGCCCACAACGTCCTTCCGGGTGGCGACATTGATGGCGCCGGCGTAGGCGAGCAGGTCATCGAAGATCGTGTTGCCGCCGGCAACGTAGCCGCCGGACCAGGAGATCACCCGCCAAGTTGCGCCGCGGGAGCGGGAACGCTTCTGGATGCGTTCCAGCCTCTCATCCATGTCGGTGACCAGGGCCTCGGCCTTCTCATCCAGGCCCAGGAGATAGCCAACGGCGCGGATGTTGTTCTCAATGTCGCCAATCCTGTTGAACTGATGCAAGCGAATGACCTGTCGGCGGACACTGCCCACGAGGCGCAGGGTGCCGCGATCGCTGAAGCTGGACAGGAACACCAGGTCGGGATCCGTCCAGAGGATGCTCTCCGGATCCGCGGTGACGTGGTGGGCGAAAGCCTGGGAACGCGCAGCCACCGGACTGAACTCGGGTTCCTTGCTCTTGGCGCTCAGAGCCGCAATGCGATTCCTGGGGCAGATGTCGAGCAACACTGCGTCGGTGAACACGGTTGCCGATGCAATGCGTCTGGGGGGCGAGGAAACCACGGTCTCGCTGCCATCCTGTTCCAGGAACGTCCGCGGGAAGGAATCGTCCTTGCGCTCTTGGAGCGGCAACAGCCACCTGCCCTGGGGTCCGGTCCCTGCCGCCGGCTTGCACGACGGGAGGATGGTGAGGACCAGAAGCAGGAACGAGCGAGCCACGGCCCAGGAATCTACGGTGCGGGCGAACCGTGAAAAACGCTTCTGGGACCTTACTTCTTGTCCCCCTTGTCCTCGTCCTCCTCCCAGGGCAGCTTCGTGTCCACCTCTTCCTTGCTCTTGGGCTTCATCTGCTCGGAGGTCAACTGCTCCAAGAACACCGTCACACCGACGACCTCTCCACCCTTGCGCTTCTTGTACTTCACCGCTACCGGATCGCCGACCATCTTGGAGCCCACCAGCATTTGCAGGTGGAAGCTGTTCTTTACCTGGACCCGGTCGATCTCCAGGATGATGTCGCCCTTGCGGAGGCCGGCGTTGCGGGCCGGGCTGTTCTTCTGGACCGTGGCGAGCTTGGCACCGGGGCCCATGAAGCTGGGCACGGTGGCGACGCCCAGGTAGCCGCGGTGCAGCACCTCGCCCTGCTTCATGCGGGCGATGAGGGGCTCGATGTCGGCGATGGTGGCACCGAAACCGATGCCCGAGTCGTAGAGGTCCTCACCCGCCTGACGGCCGGACGCGGCCAGGGGCACCGAGATGCCCATCACGTGACCCTTCACATCGATCAGGGGCCCGCCGTAGTTGGCGGGACTGGTGTAGGCATCGGTCTGGATGGCGCGACCGAAGATGCGGTCCTTGGCGGACACCACGCCCATGTGCACGCTGGGATCTTCTTGGCCGAAGGTCCGGCCAAGGACGAAGCACCACTGGCCGACCTGAACATCCTTCGGGTGGACAAACTTCGGCACCGGAAGGTCCTGGGCCTCGATCTTCACCAGCGCGATGCCCCGGCTCTTGTCCTCGCCCATGCGTTTCGCGGTGAGGGTGCGCCCGTCGGGAAGGGTGACAAGGATCGTGGTGGGGTCGTAGTTGAGGGCAAAGGCCGAGACCAGGATCCAGCCATCCGCGGACAAGACGATGCCGGCGGTCGCTCCCTGGGCTTGGGCAAAGCCGGCCATGCCGAGTTGTGGCCGCTGCGGCCTCTTCGGTTGCTGAGGACGGCGGTCCGGCGCTGGCTGGTCGGGCTGCGCCGGGGCCTTTGGCTGGCGCTTTGGTGCCTTGCGGGTCCCGCCGAAGGTCTGGATGGTCACGACGCTGGGGGCCACCTTGGCCATGGCGCCCTGCAGCACGGTCTGCAACTTCAGGAAGTCGTCGGTGGCGTAGGGCTGTGCATATAGGCTCGCCGTCAGCAGCAACGGAGCTGTCAACGCGTGCTTCATTGTTTGTCCTCCTTCTTCTCGACGAGCTTCAGGTCGGCCATCCTGATGCTGTTGCCGCGCTTGTAGGTGATCTTGACCGTGTCACCGGGCTTGTACTTCTTGAGGCGCTCGTAGAAGTCGTTGCAGGTGCGGATCACCACCCTGTCCATGTGGGTGATGAGGTCATCGGGACGGAGCCCAGCCCGAAAGGCCGGCGTACCAGGGTAGACCCTCTCGATGTAGGCCGGCGGCGACCGGCGGCGACCCTGGTCGAAGAGCAGGATGCCGTGGTCCACACGGATCACCTTTTCCCGGTTGTCCTCCGACATCGGGCTCTTGCCCTCCAGGCACAGATGGATGTAGCGGGCTACGTCCCGGGTGGGGATGGCGGCAGAGATCTGCGTGTTGGTCTCCGTCGACTCCATTATCTTCGCGTTCACGCCGATCCACTCGCCAGAGAGGGTGAACAGTCCACCGCCGTAGTGGCCGGGGTTGTTGGGAGCGTCCGTGATGATCAGCTCGTCGTCGTAGTCGACGTCCTGCTGGAAGTAGCGCAGGCCGGTCTTGGTCCGAGCGGTGATCACGCCGAAGGTGGCAGAGAGCTTCTCCGAGAACTCCGCCAACCGGTAGCAGTTGCCGATAGAGACCACGAAGGTGCCGTTGCCGTGGTCCTGTTTCTTGGCGGGCTCGAGCGGCACCAGGGGACGCTCGAGCTTCTTCAGGTCGGCATCCTTGATCTTCAGCATGCGGACGCCGTAGCGCTCGTCTGGGTCGAGAGTCTCCGCATCACACACTGTGCCGTCGTAGAGAACCACTCTGGTGCGATTGTCCTGGATCATGATCAGGTCGAGGGTCAGGATGTGGCCCTTGTCGCTGACGATGACGCCGGTGGCATAGGATTGAATCGTCTTGAGGCCGGATGCACCATGCACCTTCACCAGGCTGGGTAAGAGTCTGGCGATGGTCTTCTCCACCGGGGTGACGGGTTTGCGATCGTCGAACTCGTAGTACTTGCCACCGCCACGGGTGACCTGCGCGGGGAGCATGGCGGTCGCGGCACAGAGGACCCACGGCAGGCACTTCACTGCTTCGGCCTCTCGAAGAGCTCGGCCTTCGGAAGCGGATCGTAGACCGGAGCTTCCAGCCTCCAGCCCTTCGACAGCTTGCGCCGGATCTCGGTCCAGAGCCTGCCTTCCCGCACCATGATCCGGACCACGCGTTTCTCGAGGGGATCGCGGTAGCTGTAGCCCGCCGCGCTGCCGTCCTCGAAGAAGAACATCTCCTTCTGGCCACTGCCAGGGAGGCGGCACCGGCAAGCCGCCTTGCCGAGAACATGGATGCCGCCCTCCAGCCAGGAGTCGGCGATCCTCTTGCGGAGATCGGGACCTCGCCACAGCCACGGGTTGGCTTCCAGCTCCCGCTCCAACTTGGCGTGCTCCTCGAGATTGAGGTCGCTGATGGTGCCGTTCTGGATCTTGAAGCCCTGGTTCTCCCCGGTGCGGACGTAGACGATCTTGCCGGTGGACAGCCGTAGCTTGTTCCCCCGTCGGTGGACGAGGATCTTCTCGCCCTCCGGGCCAGTGCGAACGAAGGTAGCGCCGGCAACGGACTCCTGACCCCGACCGACGCCCTCGGTCATCGCCTCGCGAGCCAGCTTGCGGGTCATCCTGTCCGCGAGACGGTCGGGGTTGCGGCTGGATCCGGTGTCCAGCACCTTCATTTTGAAAGTGATTTCCTTCTCGCTGTTGAAGCCTCCGTTCTCCAGGTGCCCACGGTAGCCCAGGGTGATCCACGCATTGGTCGGCATGACACCGACGAG
>QJVU01000650.1 GCA_003235605.1 Planctomycetota bacterium
ATGGCGGACGTGGACAGGATCCTCGCCATTGCCCAGGCCGCGGGAAAGCGGTTTCGCGGCCTGCACTTCTACGACGGCCACGTCCGGGACGTGGATCCGGATGCGCGGCGTAGGAAGACCGAGCCGCTCTACGCAGGGCTGCTCGAGGTCCACACTGCAGCGAAGGGCGCCGGCGTCGAGGTGCCGGAGCTGATCACCAGCGGTACCCCCTCGTTCCCGATTGCCCTGGAGTTCGCCGGTTTCAAGGAGCTGGCCGAGGGCACCCGGCATCGGGTCTCGCCGGGCACCGTGGTCTACCACGACACGTTCTCGGCAGAGTGCCTGCCCGACCTGGACTTCAGGCCTGCGGCGCTGGTCCTGACCCGGGTGATCAGCCATCCGCAGCAGGGCGTGGTCACCTGCGACGCCGGTTCCAAGTCGATTGCCGCCGAGGCCGGAGACCCCTGCTGTGTCGTGGTGGGGCATCCGGAGCTCGTTGCCCAGCGGCCCAGCGAGGAGCACCTGCCCTTCCGGGTGGAGCGGGGAGTCCCGCCCGAGCGGGGGGCGCCGCTGCTCCTGGTGCCGAAGCATGTGTGTCCCACGGTGAACCTGGCGCAGGAGGCGCTGGTCCTGGAGGACGGGTCGGAACCGCGCGCAGTGCCGGTCTCGGCCCGGGCCCACGAGCTGTTCGTGGTAGAGTAGGGGCCGGCGACCGGGGGAACGAACACTCGCACCAGGAGGACCACGATGAGGTCAGCTTTGACGTTGCTTGCGTTTGCGACTTGCAGCCTCCCACTGGATGCCCAGGTGCCGACCTTCTTTGTTCGTGGGCGGGTGGTGGACGAAGACCACCGACCTCTCCGCGCCGTCAAGGTGAGCGTCGGTTTCAGTGGCAAGGGCAAGGAGTTGGGTGCCACGGACGCCGACGGCAGGTTTGCCGTCGTACTTCCGAACCACGATGACAACTCGATCTTCTCCCGGATGGCCGAGTACTTGGAGCTCGAAACCGACGGGCGGCTGTTGGCACGAATCATGGTTGGTCGCCGGAGCATCTACGGTTTCCGGCGCCGGAACCTGGGGGGCCAGGACCTGGGGACGGTTGTCTTGCCGAAGGGGAGGCCCATCCAGGTTCGGGTCAGGAAGGAAGGTGGCCGCCCCCTGGCGGGGGCCACCGTGATTGCGGACGAGCCCCTCCATGCCTCGTCGCTTCCGTTTCTGGGAATGGGTTCCCGCGAGGTGATTCCCGACTACTTCAGCCGGGGGTCCACCGACGAGAAGGGTGCTGCGGTCGTCTACGGTCGTGGCGACGACGGGGTCACGGTGCTGATCGTTGCCGACGGCTACTACCGCAAGTATGTGCCCTTCTCGAGCCCGGGCATGCCCCTGGTGGTGGTCATGGAGGCGGGCGGATGGGTATCGGGGAAGGTCTTGGACCATCAGGGCAAGCCGGTGCGGGCCCTGCTGAGCTTGGTGTCCGAGGTGCAGCCGGCCAGCTCTTCCTACACGTGGACCCTGGCGGCAAGCGGCGAGAACAACTTCACGGCCGAGGACGGCAGCTTTCGCCTCAACCTGGAGTACCCCCACCGTTACCGCATATCCGCGAACCTCGTCATGGGTACGAGCCTCTATCACCATCCGTCAAAGAGGAGCGGAATCCTGACCGGCCCGCAGCAGGACGTGGTGATCCAGCTGGACAAGCCCAAGGGTGTCGACGGGGGCGTGGTGGTCGAGGTCATGGATACGGAGTCCGGCGAGCCGGTCGCGGGTTTTCGGGCAGCAGCTTTCTGGCAGGACTTCCAACACGTGAACCAGGTGTGGCTGGAATCACAGTTCGAAGGCTCGGCGCTCACCGCACATGAGAAGGGCAAGATCCTGCTTCCGCCCCCGCCGACGGGCAGCCAACTCAGGGGCGGCGTGATGATCAAGGCCGCTGGCTATGCCACCAGGTTGGTCAAGGACGTGGACTGGGAGGACGACAAGCCGGTGAAGGTGAAGGTCGGACTCAGCAAGGAGCTGCCTCTCGAGGGCGTCGTCCTGGACGAGAAGACCGGCAAGCCCGTGGCCGGTGCCCTGGTCTGGGCGATGCAGAAGCAGCAGAACACGAATGTCTACTATCCCGGCATCGAACAGCACCCGGGGGCGGTGCTCACCGATGACAAGGGTGGCTTTCGCATACGGGGTCTCAGCAAGGGGGAGTACGAGGTGCAAGCCAGCCACTCCGACCGTCCGGACCCGAAGCCAAGGAGCGTCACGCTCAAGGCCGACGCGCCCCTGGAGCCCCTTACATTGAAGATGTCCCCGGGCTTTCGCTATGCCGGGAAGATCAAGGGTGGCCAGCAGCGGCCGGGATGGCGGCTGAGGCTGGTGGCCAAGCAGGACGCAGACCCCCGCATGGGGTTTCTGGGTGCCATGTCCTGGGGTGCCAAGAGCATGAGAGACGCCGCGATTGCCGCGGACGGGACCTTTGCTTTCGCGGGGCTCCCCGGAGGTGACTACACCGTGTACCTGGTGGTGCCACGCCTTGGCGGAGCCGCCATGCAGATGGGGCTCCCTGGGGAGATCGAGATCGAAGGGGACAAGGAGGGTATCGAGGTGGACTTGACTAAAGGGCTACCGGGGCGCCTCGAAGGGAGGGTGGTGGTCAACGGCGTTCCGGTGCCTCTCGGGAGGATGGTGTTGCTGGCCGAAGAAGTGGGCGGCGCACAAGCCGAACTCCACGTGTTCTTCTTGTCTGGAGGCGGGACTTCCATGAACGGCCCCAGAGCCACGGTTCGACGGGATGGGACCTTCGACCTGGGGCTTGCCCCGGGCAAGTATCGACTCCGGGTGGTGGACGCGGAGACCAGCGTCATCCTGTGGCAGGACACCGAGGAGCTCGAGGTGGCGGCCGGCAAGACCAGCCGGCAGGAGATCGCTGTGGACCTCGTGCTGGTGCGGGTGCGGCTCGAGCCCAAGGCGGAGGGCGGGAAGGTCGTTGCCGCGCACCTGGGGGTGCAGGTCGACTGGCCGAAGCCTGCGCAGGCCCGCTTCGGCGGGGTGATGGTCGCGGAGAGCGGCACCGCGAGCCTCGGTGGTCCGGGCCTGCCCCTTGCCGCCGGCCAGAGCGAGATCGATCTCTACCTTCCGCCGCGGGACACGATCCTGCGCGTGCAGTCCAATGCCCGGAGCCTCGGGCCAGCGCCTCAGCAGGACAAGCAGCCGACCCTGGCCGAGCACGAGCTCACGCCTGAAGTGGGTAAGCCTGTCCGCATCCAGATCGAGGTCCCGCCGCCACCAGAGATCGAGGATTCGGAGGAGAGGGACCCGGCGCCCGCGGGACAGGTCCGGCGAGCCATCCAGATCCGGAAGGGCTAGGAGCATCCGTCTCGCTGCTTGAATCCCAGGCCGATCACCATCACCATCGCAACGCCATGACCCTCGACACCAACAAGACCAAGACGTTCGTCAACGACATCTGGGACAAGAGCATCGTTCCCCAGCTCGTGGACTACATTGCCATCCCCGCCAAGTCTCCGGCGTTCGATCCCGAATGGGAGAAACACGGCCACATCCAGAAGGCGGTGGACCAGATCGCCGCCTGGTGCAAGGAGCAGCCCATCGAGGGCCTCACCGTGGAGGTGGTCAAGCTCGAGGGTCGCACGCCGCTGATCTACATGGAGATCCCGGGGGAGACCGATGCCAGGACCGGCGAGACGGTGTTGCTCTACGGGCACCTGGACAAGCAGCCGGAGATGGTGGGCTGGTTCGACGACCTGGGGCCGTGGAAGCCCGTGCTGAAGGGTGACAAGCTCTATGGTCGCGGCGGTGCCGATGACGGCTACGCAGCCTTTGCTTCCCTCACCGCGATCCGCGCCCTCAAGGAGCAGGGGGGCAAGCATGCCCGCTGCGTAGTGGTCATCGAGGGCTGCGAGGAAAGCGGCAGCTACGACCTGCCCCACTACATCGACCATCTCGCCGACCGTATCGGCAACGTCAGCCTGGTGATCTGCCTGGACTCCGGCTGCGGCAACTACGACCAGCTCTGGTGCACGACCTCCCTGCGTGGCGTCCTCACCGGTGACCTGAGGATCGAGGTCCTGAAGGAGGGGGTGCACTCGGGAGATGCCAGCGGCATCGTGCCCAGCAGCTTCCGGGTCCTGCGTCACCTTCTCAGCCGCCTCGAGGACGAGGAGACCGGTGAGATCATCCCCGCCCAGTTCCATTGCGAGATCCCGAAACAGCGGGTCGAGCAGGCCGCGGTTTCGGCGAAGGTGCTTGGCCCGTACATCCACCAGCGTTTCCCCTGGCCCAACGGCAGTGGCGCGGTAACCCGCGACGACAAGCAACTGGTCCTGAACCGGACCTGGAAGCCCTACCTGGAGGTGACCGGCGCCGAGGGCCTCCCGGACCTGCACTCCGCGGGCAACGTCATGCGTCCCTATACCTCGGTGAAGCTCTCCCTGAGGTTGCCCCCGCTGGTGAATGCGGACACCGCCACCAAGCAGCTGAAGACGCTCCTGGAGAAGGACCCGCCCCACGGGGCCCATGTCACCTTCAGGCCGGAGCAGGGCGCAGGTGGCTGGAATGCCCCGGAGTTCGCCAGCTGGCTCCTGGAGTCGGCGGAGAACGCCTCCCAGGCCTACTTCGATCGTCCCGCGTGCTACATGGGCGAAGGAGGAACGATTCCATTCATGGGCATGTTGGGGGAGAAGTTCCCCAAGGCCCAGTTCTTCATCACCGGCGTCCTGGGCCCCCAGTCCAATGCCCACGGTCCCAACGAGTTCCTGCACATCCCCATGGGCAAGAAGCTCACCTGCTGCGTGGCGCAGATGATCCAGGACCACCTTGCGGTGGCCAAGGCGTGAGGCTGAGGACCTGGGCGACTGCCAGCTTGGGACTGGTCGTGCCTGCCTGTTCCCATGCCCAGGAAACCAACCCCCGGTCCAGGCCAGGATCTCCCACGGTGGCCGAGCTCCGGCAGGCAATCCAGAAGCTCGTCCCCCTGCACAGGAAGCTGGGCAAGCCCGGGCCGGGGGACTGGCTCATGCGCCATGCCGAGCGGGGCCAGACCTTCGACGAGTACCTCGGGTCCCACCCGGTGCTGCCGCGGGGCAGGCGCGACACCATCTACATCCAACCCCTGGGAGAGATGGACGAGGTGCGCAGGAGGATTGTCGGTCTCAGCGCGGAGTACATGGCGCTCTACTTCGGTTGCGCCGTGAAGGTCCAGAAGCCTCTCCCGACGAAGGTCATCCCGGCGTCGGCCCGGCGCCGCCACGGCGGCAAAGAGCAGATCCTCACAACCCATGTCCTCGACGAGGTGCTGAAGCCGCGCCTTCCCGAGAACGGTGCTGCTCTCCTGGCGTTCACTGCGGTGGATCTCTGGCCTGGCAAGGGCTGGAACTTCGTGTTCGGCCAGGCCTCCCTGTGGGAGCGGGTGGGGGTGTGGTCCATCGCACGCAACGGTGACCCCAACGGCGGCGAGGAAGCGTTCCGGCTGTGCCTTCTGCGGACGCTGAAGACCGCCACCCACGAGACCGGCCACATGTTCTCGATGCCGCACTGCATCGCCTACGAGTGCAACCAGTGCGGCAGCAACAGCCGCGCGGAATCCGACCGGCGGCCGCTTGCCCTCTGTCCAGAGTGCATGGCAAAGGTCTGCTGGGCAAGCGGCAACGATCCGGCCAGACGCTATCTCGCGCTCGCGGGGTTCTGCAAGCAGCAGGGCCTCACCGAAGAACAGGCATTCTTCACCAAGTCGGCGGCGGCGCTCCGCTAGAGCCTAGCGCCAGGGCGAGGCCCGGCGTGGAATCTCGCCGGCGGCCCGTCCGCGCTTGATCATCTCGTCCACGGCCTTCTTGCCGACCTTGCCCAGGTCCTTGGAGTACTCGTTGACGTACAGGGCGATGTGTTGGCGGCACACCTCCTCGCTCAGCTCTTGCGCATTGGCAAGGATGTAGTCCCAGCCGTCGTCGTGGGCGAAGGCGTGTTCGACCGACCTGCGCACGCCGTCCTCGATCCGTTGGATCATCTCCTTGCCCAGGTCCCGGCGGGCGGCGATCACCGCCAACGGCAGAGGCAGGCCCGTGGCCTCTTCCCAGATTTCCCCCAGGTCCTGGACCATGATCAGACCGTTCTGCCGGTAGGTGAACCGGCTCTCGTGGATGATCACACCGGCATCCACCTCCCGGGCAGTGACGGCCGTCATGATCTCGTGGAATGGCATGGGCACCGTCTTGACGCTCCTGGGGCCGAAGATTCTCAGCAGCAGCGCTGCGGTGGTGTGTTCTCCGGGAACCGCCACCTGCAGTCCGTCCAGGTCCTCGAGAATGCTGATGTCCCCGCGCAGGACGTTGCGCACGACCAGGGGACCGCAGCCGCGGCCCAAGGCGGCCCCCGCAGACAGCGCCGTGTAGTCGTCGGCTACCCGGGCGAGGGCGGGAATGCTCAGCTTGGTGACCACCAGGGGCCGGGCCTGCTGGCCGAGGGCTCTCTTCGGCCTGCGCGCGTGCGGTTCGCTCGGATCGACGCCCAGGGCACGCCGGTTCAACTCCTGGATGTCGAGCAGCTCCGGAGCGAAGGAGACGTCCTCCACCTCCACCTTGCCGGTGACCAGGGCCTGCAGCATGAAGGTATCGTTGGGACACGGTGAGAAGCCCAGGCCCAGGGTGCGCGCGCCGGACTGCCGGATCGGTGCCTTCTTCCTGGCTGGCCTGGCCCTCTTCTGTCCGGCCATTTCAGAGCCAGCCCTTCTCCACGAGCTTCATGGTAGTCGCCTGGAGTCTGGCGATGGCGCGCGGCAGATCCATGCCGCTGGCGCGCCGGTCGCCGGTGTGGTTGCTCACACAACGCAGCTGCACCAGCGGTACACCCAGGCGCTCGCACGCCGCTGCGACGGCAGCTCCCTCCATGGTCTCGACGTCAGCTCCCGTTCGTGCATGGACCTGGCGAGAACGGCTGTCGGTGCCGCTGCAGGTGCTCACCGTCGCCCCTCGGACGACGCGCACACCGAGGAGCTCCGCCGCCTTGGCGGTGAACCGTCGGTCCATCTGGAAGGGCCCGATCGTCCCCAACTCCATCTTGTCCAGGTCCAAGAAGCCCTCGTCTGTCTCCAGGCCCTCATCTGCCAGGATGTCGCGGCCCACCATGCACAGATCTCCGACCTCGAGGGATGGGTCCGCCTCCGGATAGGCGCCACAGACTCCGAACAGACACATCATGTCCACCTGCGGGCCCTTGCACAGGCGCTCCGTCACGGCCACCGCGCTCGCAGTCTTGCCGACGCCGACCAGGAGCCCCTCGGGGAGTCGGTTGGCGACAGAGTCACCCTCGGCTGCAGCAGCATATGCATAGAGGACGTGCACGGCGGGCTACTATAGGGAGCCACGAGAGGAGAAGCAGCATGTCGATCGACCCGTTCCCGAAGCGCCTGGCGCGAGTCCTCGTACCGCTCTGTCTGCTCGCGGTCTTGCCCGCCCAGGCGACCAAGCAGGTCACAGCCACCAAGCATCCGTTCCTGTGGCGGATCGACGGCAAGGGGGACAAGGGGGAGGAGACCTCTGCCGTCAAGTCATGGCTCTACGGGACCATGCACCTGGGGGATGAAAAGCTGGTCGCCCTGCCCGACTCGGTGGAGAAGGTCCTGGATTCCGTGGACGCGGTCTATTGCGAGCTGGAGATGGACCAGATGCAGAAGCAGCAGCAGAAGCTGATGCTGAAGATGCTCCTGCCCCAGGGCCAGACCTTGGAGGATCGCCTGCCGAAGACGACCTACAAGCGGCTCTCGGACTATGTGACCAAGGTGGGTGGCAGCATGGTCGCGATGCAACGCATGCAGGTCTGGGCGGTGAGCCTGAACCTCTCCGTGATGGATGCCATGAAGGAGAAGATGACGAAGTCCCTGGACATGATGCTCTACAAGGACGCCAAGTCGGAGGGCATCGAGGTTGGGGGCCTGGAGACTCTGGACGAGCAGCTCACCGCGCTGGCAGACATGCCGGAGGAGGACCACATCCGGATGCTGGACCAGTCCCTCGCGTACATGGAGAAGCTGGCGGCCAAGGGGGAGAGCTGGCTGCGCAAGATACAGGCGGTCTATCTGACCGGAGACGAGGACAAGCTGGTTGCGGTCTCCCACGAATCCATGGGCGAGGACAAGGTGCTCATGGAGCGTTTCATGAAGCCTTTGGTGACCGACCGCAACGTGCGGATGGCGGACCGCATGGCCAAGATGATGGCGGAGAACCCGCGGAAGTCCTACCTGTTCGCGGTGGGTGCCCTGCACTGCCCGGGGAAAGACGGGATCGTCGAGCTGTTGGGGAGGAAGGGCTACAGGATCACGAGGATCGCCGCACCCAGGAAAGAGATGCAGACGCCGCGACCTGGGGAGCCCGAGAAAGCCCGGCGCAAGCTGGAGCGGGTGAGGCGGTAGGTTGACCACTCCGTTCCCGACCCACCGGATCCGGAGCCTGGTGGCGCCATGCCTGGCCCTCCTGCCGGCCACCACCCTGGCGGCGCAAACGACGACGCAGGCCACGAGACAGGCCATTGCCACCGAGCACCCGTTCCTGTGGCGTGTCGAGGGCAGGGGCGGGCAGCGGTTCGCCGTGCCATCGTGGCTCTACGGCACGATGCACTGGGGTGACGAACGGCTGGTGGCGTTGCCAGCGGCTGTGGAGAAGGCTCGGGCGTCCGCGGACGCGGTCTACTGCGAGACGGTGATGGGGCGCTCGGAGAGCGCGCGACGAGCCCTGCAGTCGAAGATGCGCCTGCCGGAGGGGCGGACACTGAAGGACCTTCTGCCCGCAGAGCTCTACCGGAGACTCTCGGTCCATGTCGTCAACCGGGGCGTCGAGATGCGCAGTATCGATCGCCTGCAGATCTGGGCGGCGAACATGAGCCTCGACTGGGTAGCTGTCGCCAGGGAGAAGATGAACAGACGGTTGGATGCGATGATCTGGGCCGACGCCAAGGCCGGAGGGAAGGAGGTCGGCGGGCTGGAGACTCCGGATGAGCAACTCAGTGGGCGGGCAGCAATGTCCAGGGAGGATCAGATCAAGATGCTGGACCTGTCCCTCGACTACATGGAGAGGTTGGCTGCCAGGGGAGTCGGACCCATCGGCAGGCTGTTGGACGTCTACCTCGGCGGCGACGAGACCGAGGTGATGGCGTTGGTCAACGACGTGATGGGAAAAGACCAGGAGCTGCTGATGAAGGCTCTGACCCGTGATCGCAACGTTCGAATGGCGGAGCGAATGGCCACGATGATGGCGGAGCATCCACGGAAGTCCTACTTCTTCGCTGTTGGGGTGCTGCATTACCTCGACGACCACGGGATCGTGGAGCTTCTGCGCAGCAAGGGCTACAGGATCCAGCGGGTCGGGGCGCCCGCGAAGATGCGGGTGGGTACGCAACCGGACAGGGCCGAACGGCGGAGGCGTTGGCTGTAGAGTCCTTGAAGAGTGGGCCCGACCTCAGGCCGGCCGTCGGGCGCAGATCCTCTGCACGACAGCCGGCTTGGGGTTCCTGACCTCGGCGTGCTCGTACTCCACCACGTCCAGCCTGCCCTCGACCACCTGGAGCAGCTCGCCCTCGCGTAGCAGGTGTTCCGGACTCCGAGGCCTGCCGAAGCGCTCGTTGCCCTCGGCGAAGGTCTCGTAGATCAGCAGCCCCCCGGGACCGACGCTGCCCACGATCTGCGGGAACAGCGGCCGCCACAGGTAGTTGGCGACAAGGACGGTGTCGAAGGCCAGGTCTTTGAGGGGCCACCCCCCCTTCTCCAGGTCCGCTTGGAGCAGCCATAGCCGCTCCTCGTCGCTCAGATCGCGAAGTCCGGACACCTCACGATCCACCGCCGTCACCAAGTGACCTTGCTCCAAGAGCAGGCGCGTATGACGCCCGGAGCCGCAGGCCAGGTCCAATACGCGGGAGCGCCGGTGCAGCAGAGGCAGGAACCGGACGATCCACGGTGAGGGTTCGGCGATCCGTGGGTGGATCTCGCCCATGGGAGGAGCTGGATCGTAGCCGGTGGCCCGTGGCGCCGCCGGGTCAGAACATCAGGCCGAGGCCCACCACCCCCAGGAGCATGGCGACCCCCGCAACAAAGCCCATGCCCATGGCGACCTTGTTGGTGTCGTCGCTCTCGAAGAAGTCCCGGTCCAAGAATGTCTTGAGCTTCTGCACTGTGTGTCCCTTGCTTTGGCTTTGGCCTCGGAGGGTGGTTGCCTTGGCCGATCCCACCCCGGACGTGGCCGGGGTGGACTCCCCGCAATGTCTTTCGGCTCCCGTTCTTTCGAGGCGCAGGGCTTTTTCCCAGCGCTTGCCGGGATGCACCGTTCCGAGACGGGCAAGTACGGAGTCGGGTACATTCTTATCGTTTCGCTGCGAAACGATAAGAATGTACCCGACTCCGTACTACCGCACGGTGATCTTCAGGGGCTGGGCCCAGCGTTTCTGGTCCGGCGTGTAGTAGAGGTAGGCCCTGGAGGCTGGCCCGGTCGTCGTTCCCGGAATTCTCGCCGTCAGGTCCAGAACCACCTGGCGCTGCTGGCCCTTGGCCATGCCCCGCCAGTAGAGGATCACCTCCCGGCCGCGCAGCTCGTAGAAGTCGAACTGCGCGCCCTTCTTGAGGTCGTCCAGGACCTCCTTGGAGACGTCCAGACCCGCCGGCAGGCCGACGATGGCCATGGTCATGGGCAGCGGCCCGTCCGGTAGCCGGTTCTCCACCCGCAGGGTGAGGGCGACGGTGTCCCCCTCGTCTACGACCCGCTTCGAAAGGAAGGTCTCGAGGGTGACCTTGCAATCCTTGTCATCGGCGGGCTGGTCCGCGTGGTACGACAGCTCGAAGGTCCAGGGCAGCTTGCCACCGCCGGTGATCTCCATGCAGATCTGGCACTCGCCGCCGACAGCGGACAGCACACCCTCCGTAAGGTCGATGACGGTGGGACCTGCCTGGTGACGGGTGAAGGCACGCGATTCGCGCGGCGTCTCCATGTCGCCCGTGGTCACGGACCACCGGATCTCACCGTCCTTGACCTGCTCCGCAGACGAACCGGCATGAGCGGTCAATGCCTTCAGCGCCAGGATCGTGGCCTGGGTAGCCCCAAAGGAGCCTGAGCCCTTCCGCCCGGTGCAGAGGAAGTCGATGGCCTTGTGGATCTGGCCGGTGTACTTCCCCTCGGCATCGCCGATCCAAGCCAGCACTGCGAGGCTGGTGGTCTCCACGGTCCGATCCCGGCCACCGGAGTGGGTGATGGTGGCGGAGCCAGCGAGGGAACCATCCTTCTGCTGCAGGCTGGCCAGCCTGCTCCGGGCGACCTTGGCCACATCTTCGCGTCCCGCCTCGTACAGCGCACAGGCAATCAATGCCAGCTCGTAGGAGTCCTTGGTGACCTCGAGTCGCCGTTCTAACGCGTCCAGCTCCACCTTCAGCTGATCGGCCGGGGTGCCCGTGGTCGTCAACGACCACAGGATGTAGGCATTGGCCAGCTCCGCGGGGGAGTGCAGGAAGCGGTCCAGGCCACCCGGGTGGTGCTTGAAACCACCCTTGCCGTCGCGCTTCGACAGCAGCCACTCCCGGGTGCGCTGCATCATGCCCTGGTCCACGCCCCCGTAGACCTTGTGCATGTCGTGGAACTGCATCAGCCCGTAGGCGGTCAGGGTGTCGTGGCCGGGGTTCTTGCCCCACCACTCGTAGCCGCGGCTGCTGCACTCGTATCCCACGAGCTTGTTGTAGCCCCTGGGCAGGAGTTGCCGTGCCCGGTTCACCAGGGACGGGACGTTGTCGCCGCTCGCTTCGAGATAGCTCAGCACCATGGTGTTGGGGTAGTTGCTGGAGCTGGTCTGCTCGAAGCAGCCATGGGGCTCCTGCAGGATGCCCGACAGCCCGCCTTGGATCGTCGACAGCGTCGACGGGTAGAGCTTCAGCGTTGCCTTCGCCGAACCCGGAACCAGGTCCTTGGGCAGGGCGATCCGGAAGCTGGTCTTCCCGTCGATGGTGCCACCCCTTGTGATGTCCTTGGGGAAGCCCCGGGGCACGATGCGGATGGCGCGGGTGACCTTGTCCTGGGCCCCCCGCACGGCGCCAGACACGGCGAGCATCCCCACCGTCGTGGTGTCCGTGCAGGTGACGGGCACGAGCATGCGCCCGCGTCCGTCCGTGAGGCTGATGAGCTGATCGGTGTTGGCCTGGATGCCCTCGCCCAGCGCCAGGGGCCCGGCCGCCACCACCTTCAGGGTCGCCGCGACATCGTCCTTGTTGCTGCTCACGATGGCGACCGGCAGCTGCAGCTGGTCCCCCTGGGTGACCTCCACGGGCACCTTGAAGTCCATGTGGAACGGCAGCTCCACCTGGAACTCGGCCTCCGCCTGCCCGACGCGACCGCGGGTGAAGGCATCGGCGTAGATCTTCCACGTGGTGACGCTGTCGTTGACGTCGAACTCGACGCTGACCTCGCCCTTGTCGTCGGTGAGGAGGAAGGGATGCCAGAACAGGGTTTCCGTGAAGCTGCTCCGGGTCTGGGTGCCGTCAGCCTGGTGCTTGTACGCAAAGGCCGGGGTCTGGCGGGCAACGTTGACCAGCTGCAGCGCATAGGCGTCCATCTGCGCCTTGCGGTCGAACGCTCCCCTGCCGTCGACCTCGCCGTACTGGTAGGAGAACATCTGGTTCAGGCCGAGGGTCAGGTCCGTGAGCGAGAACTCATGCCTGGCTTGCGGGTCGACCTGGATCCTGTAGAGGCCTTGGGGAGCGAACGGGTCGCCGGCGACAAGGTTGTCGCGGGGCTGGCCACCGACGGCCGGGTCGGCCGTGGGCTCCTCCGCGAAGAGGATCTCTCCGGGGTTCGGTGGCGGGAACACGAGACCCGGCGCGTTCGGTTGACCGGTCCCCTGTCCCGCATCGCCCAGCCTTCCGACATTGGGCAGGATCTGCCTTTGCTTCTTCTGCTTCGCGATCGTCAGCCTGTTGGCGAACTCGCGCACCAGCCTGGATTTGGCTGCTGTTCGATCGGCCACGTGGCTGATCTCCGCGGAGTCTGTCTTGGTCTGCTCCCAGAAGCCTCGTCCTTCCTGAGATGCGTCCGGGGCGTCAACCACCCGCTCAGCGGCAATTCGATCCGGGATCGTCTGCGGCACTGCCGCAGCCTGGGCAAGCTCCACGTCGAAGTCCCGGAGGTAGACGACCTCGCGCTCGGGCCATTCGAACAGGTCGAACCCCTCGGCGGGAGCAAGGCGCGTCGACAGTCCCGTGGCCAGCATCGGCAGAGCGGCCACGATCAACAGAGGAGCTGCGATCGCCGCAGCACGCAGCCACATCTCGACCGGGCGCGGTGTCTTGCTGCTGACCCACCAGGCCAGCTTGTAGAACACCATCAGCCCCAACACGACCAGGCTCAGGATCGTCAGCCCCAACGTCAGGTCCCGGGTATCCGACCGCCACGTCCGAGCACGGTGCAACTCCTCTGCGATGTCCGGGCGCACGTCCTTCACCGCCAGGGCAAAGGCGTTGCCTTCCCGGGACGGGAGGCTTCGCGCCCATTCCCCGCCGGCCTTCACCAGGGTTTCCGTGTCCGTTTTCCCTTGCCAGGCGAACCGGCGCCAGGAGAGTGACCCCAACAGCAGGTCGACGTTGCGGCGGGCGTCCTTGTGGATGCGGGACAGGAACTCGTCCACGTCCTCGAGGTCGGTGGTGTCGATGTCTCCCAGCAGGGCGACGTGATCCGCGATGCCCACGTGGGTGTGGTCCAGCATGTCGGCCACAGCCCGGTCAGTGACCGTGACACCCAGCAGGCCAGCCACCGGCTCGCCCGTCTCGTCGGTGGTCTTGATCCTGATCTTCTGCTTCTCACCGGGGGAGAGCTTCTGCTTCTCCGGAGTGAGGGCGATGGCCACCCTTCGGTCTGTTTCCCGTTGGATCAGGCGCTCGGCGACCGGCTGCAGCCTCTTGTCGAAGACCGTCACCCGCAGGACACCCCATGCCTCGGGGAGGACCTTGATGTGCACGTCTTGTGGGCCGACCTTGCGCACGTTCTCCTGGCCGACCAGGACGCCGCGGCAGAACACGCCGCAGATCCAGGGACCGGCATCGGGGGTGTGCACCTTCAGGTCGATGGTCTCACCGGCGGCGAAGACGTCCCGCTTGCTTTGGAGGCCGACGGCCTTCTTGGAGGCCGCAGGCAGGTCGAAGGACTTCTCGAAGGGCTCCGTCAGCTGCAGGCGGTACTTCGTGTCGCCCCTCGGCGTGAACTCGAAGCGGCCGCGACCCTGGTGTCGGGTTTCGAAGCTTGCGACGACCTCGCCAGCCTCGTCCACGACGTTGCCCCGGGCCGTGATCGGCCGCTCCAGGGCATCGGTCACCTGGGCATAGACCCGGTTCGGGATGTCGGTCACCAGGTTGCCACCCTCCGGGCTCAGCGCGACGTCGACTTTCTCCGTGGGGATCACGAAGGGCTTCAGCTGGGTCTCGATCACGCCGCCGTCGGTGATCCGGGCCACGAAGCGAGCGGCGCCGCGCTCCACCTTGACCGGCACCGGGAAGCGGAAGACGCAACGTCCCTCGCCATCGATCCTGCCCTCCTCCTGCCAGGTGGACTTGCCGTCCACCACCAGGGACGCATGGACCCTGGCGCCGGTGGGATTGCCGCCGGCGACCCGGGACACCTTCACCTCGGCGTTGCCGCTGGTGCCCGCGGTGTAGGTCTTCTGGTCGAGGGTGATGTCCTTCTTGAGCTTGGGGGGTTGGAAGCGCCGGACGAAGATCGGCACCCGCTCCAGGGTGAACTTGTCGCCTGGGTCGCGCACCTCGAAGGCGTACTCGCCGCCCGGAGCGTCTGCGGGGACCTTCCAGGTCTGAGCCACGACACCCAGGCTCATCGGGGCGTAGATGGGAGTCACCACGGCACCCCGGGGGTTGGTGATCCGGTAGCGCAGGGATTGCTGCGGCCGGGGCTGGAGGGTCAGGCGGTCCAGGACCGCCGCCCGCAACAGGACCGGCTCACCGGGACGGTAGGCCGGCTTGTCGGTGGTCGCATAGACCATGGGCGCTGCGGCCAGTGGGTTGATGTGCAGGGACGCGGTCTGCTTCTGCCCGGTCGCCGGCTGGGTGGCGGTCACCTTCACCAGTCGCGGCCGGTCCAGGTTGCCGGCGATATCCACGAACATGGCGCCGTCACAGCTGCTGCTGCCTCGCGCAAGGGAGTTGTTCTGGGAGCCCAGGACATCCCAGGTGACGTCGGTGCGCAGGCTCTGGTCGGCCAGGTTGCGCGTCTCCACGTGGAAGCGCAGGGGAGCACCATCCGGGATCGCCGGTGGGATGGAGACCACCATCCGCAGGTTGTCCTGCTTCAGCTGGTGGAGTCTGTGGGTGTTCCACCCCCAGAGACCGCAGGGTACCAGGCAGACGAGGAGCAGGGCCGCGGCGGAGAGCAGGAAGCCGCGGCCAAAACGCAGGCGGTAGGGCTGCCTGGATGTGGTGCCATTGGACTGCGGGCTCAAGTCCAGCTCGGGCGCCCTGTCCTTGGCGGCGGTCTCCAGGAGGCCGGCCATCTGGGACACCTCCTCGTAGAGAGCCTGTAGCTCCGGGTCCTCCTCCATGCGGGCGGTGAGGGGTTCCGGCGCGGGGTGGCAACCGAAGTGCAGCTCCAGGAGCTCCTGACGCAGGCGCTCCCTGTCGTTCTCGTTGGTGGTCATGACGTTCTCCTTCTTCCCCTTCTCTGGATCGTGAGGTTGTCGCGGTCGTTGATGTTGCCCATGGGGAGGGATGCTGCCTGGGGCATGTGGGGCATCAGGCTCCGGCGCAGGCTGGCCAGCGCCGCGCGCATGCGGGTCTTGGCGGTGCCGATGGGAATCCGCAGGGCTTGGGCGGCCTCCTGGAAGCTCAGGCCCGCAGAGGTGCGCAGCAGGAACACCTCCCTTTCCTTCGGCCTGAGCTCGTGGATGGCATTGCGGGCGGCGGCCAGGGCCTCCTCCCGTTCCAGTCACGCCGATGCCGGCGGGTCCTTGGATTCCAGCTCCATGGGGTTTACGTCCTCGAGGGCCTGGACCGTCCGGCTCCCGGTTCCGGCGCCGTGGTTGCGGCGCTGTTCCTTGCGGCGTTGATCCCTGGCCAGGTTCATGGTGATGACAAAGATCCAGGCCACCGGATGCCGCGGTGCGAACCCCCCCTGCAGAGCGGCCAGGGCCTTCAGGAAGGCCTCCTGGAGGATCTCCTGGGTGTCGGCGTGCCCCAACACACCTCGGACCGCTCCCGCCAGACCGTCTCCGTGTTCCCGGAACAGGTCCGCCAGGTGTTGGCCTTGGAGGCTCTCTGGGCGGGGTTCGCGCGTCATCAGGTCATCAGCCTGTCTGTGGGGGGAAGACGTGCCCCATGGGCATCCGGATTCTCGCGGGAGAGGTTTTTTAGCCCGGTTCCTGTTTGCCGGACACCGGGTCCCCCGTGAGCTGCGAGATGCTAAAAAGGGCCTTGGGCGGTGGTTGGAGGGCCTTGTCCCCGAACAGGAGTCCCTTGCCATGCGCGGTCGCCCTCTGGCCCTTACGGTCACGCTCACCCTGGTCGGCTTCGCGCCCCTTTGCGCCCAGGCGCGGGAGCCGGTACGGGAGCCGGTAGACGACAAGGCCGTCGAGATCCTGCGGAAGCACGGCCTCGAGAACAGCCAGGTCATGGAGCTGTTGAGCTGGATCTGCGATGTCCATGGCCCCCGGTTGACGGGTTCCCCGAACCTGCGGCGGGCGCAGGAGTGGGCGCTGTCCAAGTTCAAGGAATGGAGGCTCAGGGATCCCCACCTCGAGGAGTGGGGACCGTTCGGCAGGGGGTGGCGCCTGGACCACTTCAGCTTGGCCGTGGTGGGAGAGAATCCCTGGCCGGTCCTCGGCTACCCCAAGGCCTGGACGCCGAGCCTCCCGAAGCGGATCGAGGCGGAGGTCGTGGCGGTAGGGGAGTTGTCTGCGGACAAGCTGAAGGCTGCCGACCTGAGTGACAAGATCGTGCTGCTGGAATCCACCCGCGAGGTGTCCGAGCCCCTGGATGGGCTGGCCCGACGCCTCGAGGCCGAAGACCTGCTGTCCCTTGCGAATGGAACGCCTTCTCGGGGCCAGCGGGGCAACTGGCGCCGGGGTTTCAGACGCCAGATGCAGGTCCTGCAGATCGTTTTCGCGAAGAAGCCGCTGGCGATCCTCGACCGGGCCCCCAAGGGGGACTACGGCACGATCTTCGTCCAGCAGGCATCCTTGCCGGCGGCGCCGGGTACGCCGCGCAACCAGCGTCCGCGGCCGTGGCTGCCAGGAAACCGAGAGGTGGTGCCACAGTTCACCCTGGCGGTGGAGCACTACAACCGCATCTGTCGCCTGCTCGAGAAAGGGATCTCGGTGCGCATGGCCCTGGAGTTGAAGACGACGTTCTTCGACGACAACCTGATGCAGCACAACGTCCTTGCCGAGATTGCCGGCACCGCCCCCGATCTCAGGGACCAGGTCGTCATGCTGGGGGCACACTTCGACTCCTGGCACTCCGCAACTGGCGCCACCGACAACGGGTGTGGCAGCGCCGTGATGATGGAGGCCATGCGGCTCCTGGTGGAGTTGCAGAAGGAGCTGCAGCGCGGCCCGCGGCGGACGATCCGCGTCGGCCTCTGGAGCGGCGAGGAGCAGGGGCTCCTGGGCTCGCAGGCCTACGTGCGCCAGCACTTTGGCACCCTTGAGGAGCCCAAGCCCGAGCATGAGAGGTTCTCGGGCTACTTCAACCTGGACAACGGCACGGGCAAGATCCGGGGTGTCTACCAGCAGGGCAGCGACGCCATGGCGCCCATCTTCAGGGCGTGGTTCCGGCCGTTCCACGACCTGGGGGCATCGACGCTGACGCGGGGGAACACGGGTTCCACCGACCACATCTCCTTCGACAGAGCGGGGCTGCCCGGCTTCCAGTTCATCCAGGACCCGGTGGCCTATGGCACCAGGACCCACCACTCCAACATGGACAACTGGGACCACGCGGTCGGGGACGACCTGAAGCAGGCAGCCACCATCATCGCCTCGTTTGCCTGGCACGCGGCGCAGAGGGACGAGATGCTCCCGCGGAAGCCGCGGTAACAAGGGGCTTTTGCCCCCTGCCCATGCCCGATGGCTACAATCTACGCCCGCCTTGCGGCTGTAGCTCAGTTGGCAGAGCGCTCCACTCCTCCCCTTTTGCCCGTCACCCACCGCACAGGAGGTCCCACCATGTTTGTGCGAACCCTGGCTCTCCTGACGTTGACCTGCCCGGTCGCCGCCCAGACCCTGGTCTATTTCAACGGTCCTTTCCAGTCGCAC
>QJVU01000392.1 GCA_003235605.1 Planctomycetota bacterium
TCACGGCAAGGAACCGACGCTCGAAGGACGATCTCCCCTGTCGCTCGATCCTCTTCTCGTGCCAGGCTCGAGCTCCTTCCAGGTTCCCCCGCAGTCGGCTCAGCCGAACGAGGCTGTAGAGGATCTCCATCGCGGGCGGCCCAGTCGGGCCGTACCACTGCTCGGCCTCGACGAGCGACCGCTGCAGACGAGTTGAAGCCTCCTCGTACTCGCCCAACTCCACGGAATACGAACCGAGCCGCCAGTCCGCTCTCCAGACGGAGTTGATCGGATACTCGGAAGCCGCCAGATCGACCCACTCCTTCGCCTCCGCGTACCTGCCGCAGGCCGCAAGGCATCTCGCGTACTCCTGGTACGCGCGCACCCTGTGAGAGTAATGGCAAGAGAGGCGAGGATCCTTGCAGTACTCCGCCGAGCGGCGCGTGAGGTACTCCACCTCGGGGTGCGAGAAATCCGCGTTGGCCATGCCCACACTGTTCGCCAGCTCCAGCGCGACGAACGAATCGAAGAAGGCGGCCACCTCTTCGATACCGACCTCGCCCCGCTCTCTCAATCGGTCGAGCTCGGCCACGAACCCCTTGACCTCGATGTGCCCGCTGAAGCTCGCCCGAAACAGCCTCGCCATCTGATCAAAGAGCTGCTTGTGACGGTCCCCGAACAGCGTGCGGACGGCGTAGGCGCTGGTGGAGTGTCCGAGGGTCCGATGGGCCAGCGAGTGTCGAAGCGACTCTCCGAGTTCCCGGCGGGCTTGCTCGCTTGGCTTACCGGCCCTTTCGAGAGCGACGACGAAGTTGGCCTTCGCCACGTTGCTGTACCAGGAATGGGGGAACGCCTCGTGGACCCTTGCCAGGACGTGCCCAGACTCGAAGAGCTCGCAGGCCTTCTCGGCTCTGCCCATCCCGACAAGCGAAGCCAGACGGCGCGATTCGTAGAGTGCATCGCGGGCGTCGTCCTTGCGAATGAGCGTCTCTTCCTCTTCCTTCAACCAGTCCTCGACACGCTCCATTGCTTTCCCGGGACTGTTGTTCTGATTCAGGCTGTCGAGCAACAGGATGCGACCCCGGATCTTCCGATCGTCCGTTGCCGGAAGATCCTCGAGGAGTGCGAGGTGCTCCTCGGCCAGGGTAATCGTGAGGTCTTGCCTCCCTGGGGCTGGCTCAAGCTGTGCCGTATCCAACTGTCTCACCACCAGCGGCGTCAGCAAGTCCGCCACGGCATGTCGCCCGATGGTGAGGCCAGTTGCCTTCTGCAGGACCGCGCGGAGCTCGTCCACCCTGCTCCCCGGCGGACCGTTGGTCGCCTCCTGCAGAGTAGCCATGAGCTCGAACGCGAATCTCGGGTTCTCTCGCTGGATCTCTGCGAGGGCCCTGTCGCGGAGCTTCTGCTGCATCAGGGTGACACGTCCGTCCGTCCGCATGTTGTCGGAGGCCGAGCGGAGGGAAACGGTCTCGTACCAGCTGGCCAAGGCCTCGTTCCTCTGGCCGAGGGCCCGGTTCGCCTGCCACAGGAACAGCAGGCTCACCACCAGCCCCACGACCAGCGACACCACCGCCAGGGAGAGGCTGGCCGACACCCCTGGATGCCTTCTGGCCAGCCGCCACACCCTTCCCCAGGTCGAGACCGGCTTGGCCCGGATCGGCTCATACTGGCGGACCCGGCGGAGGTCCTCGGCAAAGTCCAGGGCCGTCTGGTAGCGCCGGCCCCTTTCCTTCTCCATCGCCGTCTGCACCACCACCTCCAGGTCCCGGGGGATCTGCGGGTTGAGGGTGCGTGGCGCGGCTGGCTCCACGGTCAGGATCTGCTGGTAGAGGGCTTCGACGGAGACGGCGTCGAAGGGCCGGCGACCGGTCAGGCACTCGAACAGCGTCACGCCCAGGGCATAGACGTCGGTGCGTCGATCCACGACGTCGCCGCCGACACGGAGCTGCTCCGGCGCCATGTAGTAGGGGGTGCCCAAGACCTCGTTCGACCGCGTCAGGCCCATGCCCCCCAGGGACTCGTCCGTATGGGCAAGGCCGAAGTCCAGGATCACCGGGCGACCGCCGTCCTCGGCCACCATCAGGTTGCCGGGCTTGATGTCCCGATGGACGAGGCCCCGCTCGTGGGCCACGTGCAGGGCTCGCGCCGCCTGCTCGGTGAACGCCACCACCCGCATCAGGTCGCTGCGCCGGCCGGCGCCGCTGGCAGGCGTGGTGATACCGATCCCCGTGTCGGTGTCGCTCTCAGGCAAGCGCAGGGTCGCTCCCTTCGCGGTGCCTTCGTCCTCGCGCTGCCGGACCAGGTACGCGGCCAGCGTCCTGCCGGGCACGTACTGCATCGCGATCCAGGTGATGCCGTCGGTAGAGCCGGTCTCGTAGACGCTGCAGATGTTGGGGTGCTCGATGCTTGCGGTCACCTCGGCTTCCCGACGGAACCGCTGCTCGGAGCGGGAGCTGCCGTCGGTCACGGGAGCGCGCAGGACCTTCAGAGCAACCCGCCGGTGGAGCTCCACGTGCTCCGCCAGGTAGACCGTGGCCTGGGCACCGTGACCCAGCTCCTCGACAACCTGATACGGACCGACCCGACGAACACCGATCTGCCGGCTGGCCTGGTGCCGTGCAGCTGTCGCCTCCTCCACCGTCTCCGGCTCCAGCCATCGCCACTCGTCGGCAATGCTCTCCTCGTGGCCGGGGAATTGCGCCTGGTACTCGGCCAGGCTGCGCACGCGCTCCGCCAGCAGATCGGCCTTGTAAAGAGCAAGGAAGCGCTCGCGGACACCCTCTGAGTGAGAAGCAGGGTTCATGGGGCCATGGAACAACAAGCGAGGTCAGGAGGGACACAATGTACCGTCGACAACGAGGCTGGTCGTGTCCCCGAGCCTGATTCACGTTCCTCGCGGAGCTGCAGCGGTTCGAGCGCGAGGGGGATGATGCCCCCGGCTTCAGATCGTTCGTCCTATCTGCTAGGATCCTGGGTTCCGGCCCCTACCAGTCCCAGCCCCCTACCAGCCACAGCCTCCTACCAGTCCCCGCCCCTGCCAGCCACGGGCCCAGCAACCACTGGCCCTACCAACACCTTCGAACCAAAGTTCAGCCAGGAGACCCAGATGTTCCACTGCCACCCGTCGACGCTCACGGCAGCCGTCGCCCTGATCGCGGCAACGTTCCCCTGCACCAGCAGCCAGGCCCAGACCTCCAAGGTCGTTCCAGCCAGCGCTGCCACCTCCGAGGGCAGCACCAACAGCTTTCTGCCCTTCTACTTCGACGCCGGCCACGCCCAGCAAGTCTGGCTGGGTGCGGCGGTGGCCACCGGCGCCGCAGTGCTGAACAGCGTCAACTTCCGCTGGGACGGCGCCAACGCGGGCTATGCGTCATACAGCATCTCCAAGCACGTCGTGACCATCGGCCACACCAGCGTGTCGCCGGCAACCATGTCCACGACGTTCACCGCCAACGTGACCACCTCGATGACGACCGTTCTCAACGGCAGCTTCAGCGTGGCGGCGGCGAAGCCTTCGATCCCGGCTCCGTTCAACATCAACTACCCCATGTCCAGCCCGTTCATCTACGCAACGGCGAAGGGCAACCTGCTCATGGAGTGGATCATCGGGTCGGGCCAAGCCACGTCCAAGGGCGGCCCGGTGCTGGATGCCGTTCCCGCCACCACCGGCGGTGGCACGGTCCGTCCTTTCGGGACCTGGGGCAAGTTCTCGAACAACGACACCCCTAGATGGGCGACCGATCCGCAGAAGCTCGTGCCCGGCGGAACCGCCGACATCCTCCTCATGAACTTCAGCCAGGCCTACGCCGCGAAGCTCTTCGTCGGTCTCTCTGACAAGACCTGGAACGGCCTCACGCTGCCCTATGACCTGGGCGCGATCGGCGCCCCGGGCAACAACCTCTACACCGGTCTCGACGTCGTGGTCCCGTTCACCCTCACCCTCAGCAACCCGAACGGCTACGGCGCCAACCCCACGTTCCCGCTCCCCAACGACAACAAGCTGATCGGCGTGAAGGCCTTCATCCAGAGCTACTACGCCGACGCCAAGGCCAACGCTGCTGGTCTGGTTACCTCCACGGGCATGGAGCTGACGATCGGCATGGCCGGCCCGATCAGCAAGATCCTCGGGGTGGACGGCACGATCGCGACCACCGGGCAGTACAACACCCCGCCCCCGGTGGTGCAGTTCGTGGGCGCGTTCAACTAGCCGCAGACCCCGCCCTGTCCGGCGTGGTCCGCGGCATCGTCCGTGACACACCGGACAGGGTGGCGGCAGACCCACCCCCTGTCTGCCCATGCCAATCCTGATCGCCGCTGCCGTGGCATGCGTGGGCTTCTGGTGCCTCGCCGGGTTGGCTCTCGAGAGCGGCCATCCGAACGAGGATGCCTACATCCTGTTCAAGTACGTGGACAACCTCGTGGCGGGCCACGGCATCGTCTTCCATGCGGGGGGTCCGCCGACCGAGGGCGCGACGGACTTCCTGTGGATGCTGCTGTTGTCGGGAACCGTCTGGCTGGGCGCGGACGTCGCGGTTGCCGCACTGTTGTGGAATGGCCTGGGCGCGGGTCTGGCGGCCGGACTCCTGGCGGCCGTCATGAGGGGTACCGGGGGTCAGCGCCGCTGGTGGTGGGCCCTGGCGGCGAGCCTGTTCGTATTGCTGTTCCACGGGTCCGTTGCCGCCATGTCGGGGTTCAGTTCCATGCTGTTCAGCGCGCTGCTGCTGTCCGGCTGCGTGCTGGTGCTGCACCGAAGCTCGCCGTGGCTCCCCGCCCTGGGGCTGGGCCTCGCCCTGTTCCGACCAGAGGGTGTCGTGCCAGGCGTCGCCTTCGCGGCAGTCGGTTGGTTCCAGGCGCGGAGGCAGGGAGCTTCGCACCGGCGCTGCTACCTGGTCGTGACCGTCCTCTGTTTGCTGTTGGCATCGGCCTACCTGGCCTGGCACCGCCTCTACTTCGGTCTCTGGTTCCCGCTCTCGGTCTATGTCAAGACCGGCGGTGTGCTGCCCGGTCTCTTCGACAACCTCCACTGGCTGCACCGGGAGATCGGCCCGTTGCCATTCCTGGCCACCTCCGCCTGGATTCTCTGGCGCTATCGTCCTTCGAGAACCGAGGTGCTGCGCCGCCTGTGGTGCATCCTGCCCGTGCTTCTGCTCTTGGTTCCCCTCACCTTTGCAGTGCAGACCCAGAACGTCCGCTGGCGGTTCCAGGCTCCGATCACCCTGGCCGTTGCCTGGTTCACCTGGGAGCTCTTCGCCGTGTCAGAGTCCATGCCCCGCACGGCCCGGTGGCCCAGAGCCATCACCACCGCGCTCATGATCCTGGCCATGGCACCGTCCTGGATCGTCGGGGCGCGGCGGGCCTGGCAGCTGACCCGGTATCCCAACCCGCGGACCGAGTACACGGCGACCTTCGCACCGCTGCTCGCCGACCTGTTGACCGACAAGGACACCATCCTGCTCACCGAGGCGGGGATCCTCGCCTACTGGAGCCCGTGCCACATCGTGGACGTGGTCGGCCTCAACGACGCCAGGTTCGCCCGCGACGGCGCCACGATGGCCGACATCGTTGCCGAGACCGGACATCCCGCGGTGGTCATGTTCAACGCCTACGAAACGCTGGACCTCGAGATGTTGCGCGGGGACAGCCAC
>QJVU01000244.1 GCA_003235605.1 Planctomycetota bacterium
GGTCGCAGGTCCATGCCCTCCGCCAGCAGCATCTTCTCGGTGATCCCCAGCACCTTCTTCACGTAGGCGCGCTTGACGTGGTACGGCGCCGGGAAGAACGAGCGCTTGAACCCGTAGGTCAGGACCTCTTTCAGCCCGCGTGGCCGCAGGTGGAAGGTCTCCACTGCCTTCATGACCTCGTCCGTGACCGTGGTCCGGGAGACGAGACGGTTGTCCGTGCACAACGAGACGCTGAGTCGCTCCCGGCGCATGCGGCCGAAGGGGTGCTTGTGCAGCGCATTCCGAAACTCGGGGATCGTCTGCTGGTTGCTGGTGAGACAGACTTCCAGGGTGATGCGCCGGTCTGCCACGTAGCGCACCAGGTTCCGGATGTAGGTCTGGCGGTCCTTGATGCTGGCATCCCGGATCTTGCGCGGGGAGAAGATCCAAGTGCCGTGGCCAATGCGATCCGCGTGGCAGTCCGTGATCGCCTGGAAGATGGACTCGGGCCCGTAGTCCTCACCGGCGTGCACGGTCTTGCCCAGAAAGTGGTCGTGCACCATCTGGTAGGCTTCGACATGATCCTTCGCGGGGAAGCCGCGCTCCTGACCCGCCAGGTCGAAGCCGACCACCGGCATGCCTTCCTGCTCAGCTGCTCGCACTGCCGCGCGCGCCAGCTCCAGGGACGCCGTCCCGTAGATGTGCTGCTTGGGCGCGTAGGGCATGGCGGTGAAGAACGTCTGGTAGTAGGTAGAGAACGCAGACAGGAAGTAGCGCAGGGCACACACGATGATGCCACCGTGGAATTCCGGCAGGTCACCGGCCCGGATCTCCGGGTCCCTGTTGATCTCCTGTTCGGCCCGTCGAATGCCCTTGCTCACGGCGCCCAGCACATCCACCAGGTCCAGACCCTGGTGGGCGTGCAGCTGCGGCGCAAAGCGTATCTCCACGTAGAAGACGTTCTCGTTGCGGCAGTCCCAACAGAGCTCGTAGGCCGCCCTCTCGAGCGCCTCGGCGTCCTGAAGACACGCCACTGTGAACTCGAAGCCCCTGAGGTACTCCGGCAGGTTCTTGTAGGCGCGCTTGAAAACCGTCTCCAACAACCCCGACGGTGTTGCACTGGGCAGCTTGACGCCATGCTCCTTCGCCAGCTCGATCAGGGTCTCGAGGCGAAGGCTGCCATCCAGGTGCACGTGCAGGTCACTCTTCGGTAGCCTGGCCACGAGGTCGCGGCTGATCTCGGAATGCCGGGGCCGAGGTGCTCCTGACCTGCCCGTGCCTCGAATCCTGCTGCGCGCCCCCATCGGTGCGCGCATTATTCCGACGTTCGGCTCCGGCTACTACTGCTACCTTGCTTGGCGACGCCAAGGCGGGCCAGGATTCCACCCGGCCGGTAGAACGCGTCCCCGTCCTCGTCGCCCTCGTCGTCGTCCTCGTCGTCGTCGCCCTGCTCGTCCTCGTCGTCGTCGTCGCCCTGGTCGTCCTCGTCGGCGTCGTCCTCATCGTCCTCGGCGTCGTCCTCATCGTCCTCGTCGTCGTCTTCCTCGCCATCACCCAGGGCCGCGTCGAGGGCATTCTGCATCTGCAGGCGGTCGTCGTTGGCCTCCAGGGCCTCGAACGCCCGCTCCATGGACTCCTCCACGGAGCAGGACACGTCGTGGAGAGACGCCAGGCCACCTGGCGCGACCAGCACGCCGTCCTGTGCGAAACCGATGAGCGCCTGGTAGACATCCACCAGCGGCAGGCCAATGGCCGGCGCCAGATCCTTCGGAGAGCTTTCGCCGTTGATCATCGCCAGCAGCCGGATCGACAGCACGCTGAGGTCCATGCTCTCGATCCTCGCGAACATGTCCGGGACCGGTTCGATCGGCGCGGTGGGGTCCGGGAAGGCCTTGAGCATTGTCTGCCAGTCGTCCACCTGCTTGCTGCACTCCAGGAGGATCGGCGTCACCGCCAGGTTGAGCCTGCACATCCCCACGAAGTCCGGCAGCTCCTCGAGCTTGCGGTAGAAGAAGCTGCACGCCCCGGACTCCCGGAGGAAGTCGAAGAGAACCTCCAGGCCGAAGCTCCGCACCAGATCTGCGGTTTCCTGCTCCTTGAACACCCCCAGCTCCACCAATCCCATGATCAGAGGGGTCTTCTTCGCAGAGTGCATCGCCTCGGCCTGGCGAAGCATCTCGCTGCTGATCTCCCGGTAGCTCATGGCATCCTGTCCCGGAAGGATGCGGCGGACCAGTCGGTGCGGGTCGAGGAAGACGATCTGCCCCTGCTCCAGATAGATGTCCAGGCGGTTGTCGTCCTTCTCGATGCCCAGCATGCCGCTGTAGTGGCCAGAGCCCAGCAGTTGCAGTACCTCCTCGACGCTGATGAAGTCTGCCCGGCCGGCGAAGCTGTAGTCCATCGGCCGGGTGGTCTCGAGGATCGCCCGGTCCAGCGCCGCCGCGAGCTCGTGGAGCGCAGAGCCGGAATACAACAGCCCCATTGCCCACTCCGCGCACTTGATCTCGTCGGCCGCATCGTTGGTGCCGAGGAACTCCCGGAATGCCCGCCGCAACCGGGCGAACATGACCTCGCCGACAAGGTCGCGGGTCTCGCTCTTGGTCCCCTCCATGGCCTGCTTGCGCCGGAAAAGTTCCCTGGCTCTTTCCAGCAGGTGCTCGAAGGCCTCATGGGAGTCCTCGCGGTCGCCATGCACCAGGGAGTCGACGAACGTCTCGATCCCTTTCCTCAGGTCCGCTGCCAGCTTGCAACCGGACTTGCTGCCGTTGGCCTTCTTCTTCGGCGCTGTGTCCCTGTCAGAGCTCGACTTGGCTGCTTTTCCCTGCTGTGTCATGCGTGGAGGTGTCCGTGTTTTCGACAAGGCTGCAACCGCGCCTTGATCCGCCCCGGCCAGATGGTCTGACACCCCCACCGCAACGGTGGATCACGGTGGCGTTGGTAGTGTTCCCTTGGCACAGAGGCTATATCCTTCCGCCAATGAGCACGAAGACGAGGTTCGCCTGCGCGGTCCTGCTGGTGGCAACGCTGCCCTCCGTTGCCTGGGTTGACTGCGGCCTTGACGCCACCGAGGTCGGTCATGTCGCCTGTCCACCCCAGGGTCTGACGTCTGCCAAGAAATGTGCTGAGTGCCACAAGACCTACTACGAGGAATGGAAGAGGAGCGCCCACAGTCGCGCGTGGACCGACGAGGTCTACCAGGCGCAGCTCAAGGCAAAGAAGGCGGCCCACCCCAGGAAGGCCGAGCCCACGACCTGCTACAACTGCCACATCCCCGAGGGGGTGCTCAGTCGCCTGGGCAAGAAGCCACGCCAGCGCAAGGACAAGGAGACTTTCGACGAAGGCATCACCTGTGTCTCCTGCCACGAGAAGGGCGGCACCATCCACGGTCCTTACGGAAGCAAGACCGACGCCCACCCGGTGGAGAAGAACCCGGCGTTCCTGACCGAGAACGCCGTGCAGCTGTGTCGCTCCTGCCACAACACCTCCATCGGCCCGGTCCTCAAGGTGGCAAAGGACTTCGAGGACGCCAAGCTGGCCGCCCGGGGGAAGAGCTGCACCGGCTGCCACATGCCGGAAGTGGAGCGTCACATCGCCGTCAACGCCCTGGGCAATCCCACCGGGGAGAAGCGCAAGGGTCGCCGGCACGACATCCGCGGCCCGGGAGACCCGGAGTTCCTGGCCAGCGCCTTCAAGGTGGGCGCCAAGCGCAACGACAAGGACGTCGAGGTCACCCTGACCAACGAAGCCGGCCACAGGGTGCCGGCGCTGACGCTGCGCCGGTTCGTGTTCCACGTCCGCCAGCTCGACGGGAACGGGGCGGAGCTGGCCAACGACAAGTTCGAGCTACACCACGAGAACCTGCTCCAGGTCGTGGAGAAGCGTCACTTCCCGTTTCCCTACAAGGAAGGTGCGCGCAAGGTCGAGATCCGCGGCGAGCACGTCTTCGAGGACAAGGTCGTTGCAGAGTTCCTCAAGACGACGCTGGAGCTTTAGGCTACCGAGATGGACACCGAACGCGCGATGCCGGAACAGCTCACCCGCGCCCACGAGGTCATCCAGGAGCTCGGGCTCGAGGTGGCCGGCGATGTGCGGCCGCGAGTCCACGCCGAGCACAGCTCTTCGATCCTGGTCCCCTGCAAGGGCGTGGACGGACGGCCGTTCCTGCTGAAGTTCTTCGTGCCACCCCCGGAGGGCCGCTACTACCCCGCCGGGGTGCGCATCGACGACTATGCCCGCCGCGAGACCGCGTTCTACCGCTACCTGGACTCCCTCGACCCCGAACGGCGCATGGTGCCGGCCCCGCGCACCATCCTCCTGGACAACCGCGATCCGCCGCGGTGGATCTTGATCGAGCGGATCCCGGGCGCGGTGGGGCCCGCCGAGGAGGTGCTGTCCATGGACCACGTCTTCGAGCTGCTGCGCGCGATCCAGGACATCCCGGTGGACCAGCTCATGGGCCGGCGGGACTTCCCCCTCAACCGCTGGGATCCCGTCAGTTACCTGGAGCGGGTGCGCCTCATGTACGACCCGGTGCTGTTCGTGATCGGCGAAACGCGTTGGGGACGGACCCTGGCGTTCTTCAACGAGGCGTTGCGCTGGAACGAGACCCGGCCGCAGACCGTCGTGCACGGGGACTTCACCGAGCACAACATCCTCGTCGATGCCGACGGCAAGCCTTTCCTGATGGACTTCGAGCGGGTGGGCATCGGCAACCAGGACCATGACATGGCCTGGTTCTGGATCCACAGCCGGCGTTCCCAGGGGTGGAAGACGGGCCTGCTGGCTCGCTACTGGGAACGCATGGTGGGCTCCGCGCGCATCCGCTCCGAGTGGGGCATGCGCTCGACGCTGGTCTACCTGGCCTTGCGCCGCCTGCGCTTCAGCTACCTGACCCGCGGGGACCAGGATCCCGACAAGGCCCGGAACCTCGCCCTCCTGGATGCGGCGCTGGCCGGGGGCCAGGAAGTGTTTCCCGTCTGACGCCCGTTCCTACTGGACGCAGGCGGGAGGCCGGCGCAGGCGATCCAGGTGGGGTGACAGGGCCTGAAACAGACGCTTGCGTGCCCGCATGATCCGGATCGCCACGGTGCCCGTGGGCAGGTCCAGCTCCTTGGCCACATCCTGGTAGGAGCGGCCCTGCATCACGCAGCGGGTGAAGATCTCCATGTACTTGTCCGGGAGATCCTGCACCGCCTGGCTGAACAGGGCCATGAACTCCTGCTCCTCCAGCTTCCTGGACACGCCGTGGCCGGTCCGCTGATCCAGCAGGTCGCCATCGGTGTCCTCGACCGGCATCAAGCTGGTGACGGGCCTCGGCGACCGTCGGCGGCTGCGCAGCGCCGACAGCGCCTGGTTGCGGGCAATCTCGAACAGCCACGCCCGGAAGTTGGTGCCGACCCGGTAGAGGTGGCTCTTCAGGAACACCTTGATGAACGTCTCCTGGGTCACGTCCTGCGCCAGGTGGGCGTCCTGGACCAGAACCAACACGAAGCGGTAGACCTTCACCTGGTAGCGGGCCTGCAGGGCGCTCAGGCCGGCCTCGACCTCGCCCCGGTTGATCCCCTCCACGAGCTCGTCGTCGGTTCGGGTCATGGCGCTGGTGCGGCTCCGGCTCATGGGCGAACCTGGGACAAAGGCCGTGCCA
>QJVU01000663.1 GCA_003235605.1 Planctomycetota bacterium
GACTCTGCCGTCAGGCCGGATTACCGTAAGCCTGGTGTGAATCTCACGCCCAAGTGCCTGCACCCGGTCCTGGAGCGCCGGCACCGGACGTTCCCCAAGCGCAGCACGGGCGATGTCGCGGAGGAGGACGGCACGGCCCTGCAGGGACTCCAGGATCTCCGCCCGCGTGTCATGCTCGATCTGCCGCGAGATCAGCACTCCGACCGTCGTGGTCAGGACCAGGATCAGGGCGACGTAGCCCGCGTAGAGCCTCCAGAGGAAGCGGGAGCTCGACACGGACTAGGCCTCTTCATCCCGGAACCGATAGCCGACTCCTCGGATCGTCTCGATCAGTTCGCGATAGGTTGCCAGCTTCTTGCGGATAGCTCTCACGTGGACATCGATGTTCCGGTCGATGACCACAGCGTCCTTGCCGATCACGCGGCTCAGCAGGTGGTCGCGGGTGAAGACGCGACCGGGATGAGAGGCCAGGAAGTGCAGCAGACGTAGCTCGGTGGCGGTGAACGTGACCGGCTTGCCGTCGATCCGGACATCATGCCGGCCGGCGTCGATCACTACTCCATCCCGCACGATCCGGTCCCGGGTCGTGCGGTCCTCCTTCAGCGGGCCACGTCTCAGGACTGCCTTGACCCGCGCGATCAGCTCCTTCGGGCGAAAGGGCTTGGCCACGTAGTCATCGGCACCGACCCCCAGCCCTAGCACGATGTCGCTCTCCTCGCCCTTGGCGGTGACCATGACGATCGGGATGGCCCTGGTCAGCGGGTCTGCCTTGAGCTGGCGGCAAACATCGATGCCATCGAGGGCGGGGAGCATCAGGTCCAGGAGCACAACGTCCGGTGCCTCCTCTCGGACCAGCCGCAGCCCGTCCTCGCCATCTCGCGTGGACCGGACCCGGTAGCCTTCCCTGGTCAGGTTGTATTCGATCACCTCCCGGATGTCGGGTTCATCTTCGATGACGACGATCTTCTCTCGCTTCATGTGTGGCGTACATGGATCCGAGGATCCGCTGGGGTCTTTTACCACCGGAAAAACCAAAGGAGATCGGTGAAGCCTTGGTAAAGCGGGCGTGAATTTGTGGAGCCTGCAGCCAATGGCATGGAAGCGGCTGACCCGCATGCATGCCGGCCGAGGGTCGGGACGCGGCTCGCGGGAGGCACTTCTCCACGGACGGAAAGAAGCGCCGGGAGGCCTCGATCCGTCGACAAGATCCCGTTGACAGAGGGGACAACGGAGGGAGGAGCTGTGGGAGGATCAGGGTAGCGAAGAGAACCCCCCGGCGCATGGCGGATCGTGCAAAGGCCCGTCCGTCTGTGGTGTTCCGCAAGAGCAAGACACGTACCAACACCGCCGGCTCCGGCCGTTCTCGTCTCTCGTCGCCCTGGTGGCTCAGGTCAACGGACGAGGCGCGAATAGCGGTAGTACGCCTCCAGCGTCAGCACCAGGATGGCGGTCGAGTAGACGCGGCCGCCGTCCTCGCCCCAGGCACCATTGGGGTCCCAGCTGCCCTTGAAGTTGCCATCCATGCGCTGGGTCTTGACCAACGCGGGGGTGAGCGCCTTCTGCCACTCCCGCCAGTGCCGTCCACCCATCTGGTAGAGGGCGTAGGTTGCGTAGTACCAGTAGTAGTGGTCGATGCTGCCGTCGCGCAGGTTCTGCGGCGGCTTGCTCAGGATCAGATCGGCCTGCCGCTCCATGATCTCGCTCTTCGCCGGATCCTGGCCCAGGAAGAATCGGCAGAACAAGGCCACGCCGGTGAGCGCTTCGCCCTTGTCCTGGGGGAAGCGGGTGGCATGGTCGCCCGGGTGGCGGGAGGACTGTTCGCCGCGCTTGGTGTAGCCGGTGCGACCGCTGGTGGGGTCGGTCATCTCGTCCATCCAGTTCGCGGCGATCTTCAGGGCCTGCTCGTTCACCTGCAGCTTGAAGTCCTTCGCGGACTTGTAGGCCATGATGCACCAGCCAGTGACCGACATGTCGTTGTCGTTGTCCCGGGGCTGGTAGCGCCATACCGCGTACGGGTTGCGGTGGGATTCGAGGTAGTTGATACCGCGCTGGGCATACCGCTTGAGCACGGAAGAGCGGGAGAGCCCCTGGGCCTCGCACATGGCGTAGGCTGCGATCGCGTGGTTGTAGATGAAGTCGTGGGAAGCGTTGGTTCCAAACAGACCTGTGTTCGGATCCTGCTGCTTCAGAAGCCACTTCACGGCCATCTTCACCTGGTTCTTGTAGGGACCGGACTTCATGGTGCTGCCGTCGCCCAGGAAGGCCAGCAGCGCCAGGCCCGATACCCCGACGTCGTGGACGGCGTTGCCTGCGCCATCGCAAGGCGGACCCTCCTTGTCGTGCTTCATGAAGCCGTCGCAGTCCCAATTGCCGTCCTCGTCCTGGTGGTCCTTGAGCCACTGCAGGCCCAGGTCTATGGCCCGGGCCGTGCCGCGCCTGCGACGGCCCAGCTTGCGTCGACCCCCTTTGCGGCCGCCCCACTTGCCGCCGGCTCCACCACCCAGACCGATCGCGGTGTTCCACTGGTCGGCATCGAATGAGGACTCGACGGTGTCGGTCTCGGATTCGTCGATCACATCCTCGCTGATCTCTTCGGTCTCGACGATCTCCTCCTCCTCGACGAACTCCTCCTCGACCTCCTCAGGCTCTTCCTCCAAGGGCTCTTCTTCCTCTTCCTCGACCTCCTCCTGCTCCGTCTCCGGCGTCACCTTGAGGACCAGGTCCGGCTTGACGGCTCCGCTCTCCGGCAGCAGCAGAAACAGCAACATCAGCGCGATGGCGTGTATCAGGATCGAGAGCCCAAGCCACGGAGCGTGCTTGAGCTGCTCGTTCATGATGTCCTGGAATGTCTCCTCGCGCTCCCAGACCGGGACGTTGTGGGATTCGACGTGGATCTTCGTGGGATCGATCGTCATGGCTCCGTCAGCACAACGAGCGCGCTGTGCAGCAGGTTCACTCGTTTCCCTTGGCGGCCTGGCGCAGCAGGAACTGGTCTCCGCTGTCGGTCCGCACAACGTCCAACACCTGGTCGAGCATTGCCCGGGCAACCTGTTCTGCAACCACCAGCACGGTTCGACCCGCTATCCGGTAGCCGGTGTCGTCGGGCGTCACGCGATCCGGTTTCAGCCGCGTGCCATCCGTCGTGCGGCAAAGCCGAAACGCCACGTCCGGCGGAACGTCCCGGTCCACAAGCGACGAATGCAGGACCAGCTTCGCAGCGTCCGTTACTGCCAACATCACTCGGTCTCGGCTCGCCGGTCGGCTCTGGGGGGCATCCCCATTTGCGAGTCAAAAGCCGTACCACCCCCACCACGCGAGCGTCGCCTGCGGAGAGCCGGCAGGATACGTTGCACCACGGCACCGATCGGAGTTCCAAGCGCCGGGGTTTCGGCACGATGCAGCCGATCGCGGCTCGTCAGTCCCTCGTCAGTCCCAGGGCTCGGAGAGCCGGAAGGCCGTGTTCAGGAGCCCGACGTGGGAGTAGGTCTGGGGGAAGTTGCCCGCCAGTTGGCCTGTGGCCGAGATGATGTCCTCGCTGAACAGGCCCAGGGGATTGCCGAGAGGCAGGATACGCGCGAACAGTTCCCTGGCTTCGTCCAGCCGGCCGATGATGGCCAGGGCTTCCGCCAGCCAGAACGAGCAGACCGTGAAAGCCGCCTGCTGCGGGCCGAAGTCGTCTTCTGCGTTGTAGCGACGCAGCAGGCCGTCCGTCTGCAGGCCCTTGCGGATCGCATCCACGTGCGAGGACGCCTCCGGACTGCGCGGATCCAGAAAGCCGAAGTGCAGGGCCAGCAGGGTCGCGGCGTCGAGATGGGCAGCGCCCGCGCGCTGGGTCAGGGCTCCGAGCTCGGCGTTCCAGCAACGCTCCATGATGAGCTTGCGTGCACGCGCAGCCGTGGTTCGGGCTCGCTCCACGAGGTCCGAATCCCCAACGACCTGGCCGACCTCCGCGGCGCGGCGGGCACCCGCCCAGTGCATCAGCAGCGTGAACGTGTGCAGGTGCTTGCTGTTGCGGAGCTCCCATGGCCCGGCATCCGGTTCCTCGACGCGCCTCTCGATCTGCTTGAGGAGCCTGTGCACGAGAGGCTGGGCACCGGTGAAGCCTTCCGAGCTGGCGAAGCGCACGTCGAGCAGCATGCGGCTGACAGCGAGGATCATTTCTCCGTAGACGTCGTTCTGCAGATGCTCGTGTGCTTGGTTGCCGATGCGCACCGGCCGTTCGCCACGATAGCCGTGCAGGTGGCCAAGCACCTGTTCCGTCAGCTGGGTATCGCCGTTGATCCCGTATAGCGGCTGGAGGTCGTCGCCATGGGTCTCACAGATGTTGCGCAGATACGCGAGGAAGCGCTCCATCTCCCCGAAGTGCCCAAGACGCTCGAAGGCATGGAGCGCAAAGTAGGCATCCCGCAGCCAGCAGTAGCGGTAGTCCCAGTTCCGGCCGCTCCCGGGAAACTCCGGCAGGCTCGTCGTCGTGGAGGCGATGATCGCGCCGGTGTCCTCGTACTGGTGCAGCTTGAGAACCAGAGCAGAGCGGATCACCTCGCGCTGGAACTCCTTCGTTATGCGAATGCTCTTCACCCACTGCCGCCAGTAGTCGACCGTGCGCTCCAGGAAGCGGAGGCTGGTCTCCTCCAAGGGTGACTCGAGAGGCTCTCCACAGGTCAGGACCAGGTAGTGAGGCTTCGAAAGCAAGAACGGACGTGATTCCGCCACGTACGTCAGGGGAATATCGGTCGTCAGCCGAAGCGGCCAGGGCAGGCCCTGGAACTGGATGTGGTTGCTTGCCAGCCACGAGCCCAGACGCTCCCGGCCGTAGTTCCCGGTCGGCTCGCAGCGGACGCGGACCAAGGGCTCGCCGCTCAGGGGTCGGAGGATACGCACCAGCATGGTCGGCTTGTAGAAGCGCTCGAAGAGGCGGAACCGCGGCGCAAAGTCCAGGACCTCGAAGGAGCCATGGGCGCTCTCCAGGACCGTGCGCAGCACGTTCGTGTTCTCCAGGTACTCGTGCCGAGTCTCCTTCGGCTCGATGGATTCGACTGCGAAGGCACCGCCCTTGCTCGGATCCAGGAGCTCACCGAAAACGAAGCTGCTGTCGAATCGCGGCCAGCAGAGCCATATCACCCGCCCTTCCTCGATCAGGGCGCTGTACCCACAGTTACCGATGATTCCGAAGTTCACGTCACACTCCAATATGCGGTACAAGTCCAGCTCATGACAGACAAGGTCCTGGAAGATCCCGGCTTCGGGCTGCCTGAGGCAAAGCCGGCCCGGGATGCCCCCCTCGTGATCGTGAGCAACCGCCTGCCCGTGAGCCTCAGGATCACCGGCACCCGGTGGCGGAGCCGGCGCAGCTCCGGCGGCCTGGTTTCTGCGCTCGACGGCCTGCGCGACCATGGACTCAAGTGGGTCGGCTGGCCGGGGTGCAGCATCCCGCCGCGATTGGAGGAGCACGTGCACGAGTCTCTTGCCGCCGAGGGGCTGATCGCCGTGCCCCTGTCCACGGATGAAGAGCGGGGCTTCTACCAGGGCATGTGCAACGAGGTCCTCTGGCCCCTCTTCCACTACTTCGCCGACAAGGTCCGCTTCGAGCCCGAGTACTGGAAG
>QJVU01000468.1 GCA_003235605.1 Planctomycetota bacterium
GCGCCAACGCTTGCAGACCTGGGGTGGGGCCTGGCGGTGGTGGTGCCTTCGCTGGCGGCAGCCTTCGGCTGGGTGGCCTTGTTGGACAGCATGGTTCAGGACCTGCCGATGCCGCGGATCGAGATCACCTTGCCTGTGATCCTGGTGTGGACCGTCTTCCCTGCCCTGATCGAGGAATGGCTCTGCCGGGGGGTTCTGTGGGAGAGCTGTCGCGGGGTGATGTCTGTGAAGATGACCGTCCTCACCACGGCAATCCTGTTCGCGATGATGCACGGCATGGGTGGAGGCTACGTGCTGGAGCTTCCCCACCGCTTCGTCTTGGGCCTGTTGCTGGGCTGGCTGCGCGCCCGCAGCAACAGCCTGGCACCGTGTGTCCTGGGACACTTCACCCACAACCTGCTGGCGATCCTGATCCAGCTCTAGCGGGGCGCGTTGCTCGCCAGGCCTGCCAGTAGCCCTGCAGGCGCCTCCTCAGGCCACGGGGCGGCTCCGCAAACACCCGGCGGCCCAGGTCGCGGGCGCGAGCCTGGCATTCCTTGCGCTGGCGGTCGATGGCGAGCAGACAGGCCTGGCCCCACGCCTCAGCGCCCGCGCCGCTGCGCGGCTGCAGGGCGGTCAGCTGTCGCCGCAACTCTGCCAGGTCATGGTCCACACCCAGCACATCTCCGAGTTCGCTGGCGGCTCTCCCCTGTGGCCCCAGGACCTCCGGCCAGGACGGCTCCAACAGTCGGAGGTGCTGCCAGTGGTACTTGGCGCGCTTGCGCCATTCGTGAAGCAGCTCGGGGATCGGATCCTCGAGGGCCCGCGCCATCGCCTTGCGTCCACGGCGATACGTCTTCCGGAGTCCCCCTGACAACGCGGAATAGCCCGTGTTGTCCGCGAGCGACCAGGACCGGCTGCGATCCAGGGCGTGCTGCAGCCGTTCGCCGGCTTTCGCAAGCCGCGCCTCCAAGTCGCTGGCGGCTCGCTCCCGGTCCCGTTCCAGAAGATCCCGCAAGGTTCCCAGACCCTCCTCCAGATGCTGTGGCTTCGCCTCCGGCCGCTTGTCGGACAACAGCTGGTCCAGGGTCGCCAGACGGACGTCGGCATCTCGCACCGGGGCCAGGCCGCGGGCGAGGTCGCGGAACAAGGCGTTCTCGGCGGAGTAGTCGCCCGCAAACGAGCTCCGCACCAGGCGGAGGAGCCCACGAACCTTCTTGCAGCGCTTGCGGACCTGGTGCACCGTCCTGGTCGCGTCCAGCTTCGAGTCACCGATCTCCTCGATGGCCTTGCGGATCTGCTCGCCGGCAATGCGGGTCAGACCGGTCTCGACGTCCTCCGTGCGCTCGAATCCGTAGGCCATGAGTTCAGGCTTCCAAGGCCCTGGTCTCATGCTATTCGCCATGGTCTGCTCGAGACAGGGCAGTGGCAGGATCGCAGCGGGAGGATCACAGCCCCCGGAGGTGGTCCGGCCTGAGCGGTGTCCTGCCGTCCAGGGCGGCGTCGATCACCGCCAGCATCCGCTCCCGGTCTCGCGGCAGCGCGCCCCCGATGGGGAGGTAGTTCGAGGCATGGTTGGTGCGGAACAAGCTGTCGGTGGGGCTCGCCTCGGCCACGAAGGTCCGCAGCTCCTGCAGGAGCTGCGGCGGCTGCGGGAGCTCGAAGCGGCCACTGTTCTCGAGCTTCGCCATCGGGGTGCCGGGCACAACCGTCAGCGTCAGCGCCGCCAGGAACTCCGGGTCCATCGCGCTCGCGAGACGTGCGGAGGCGTGGGCGTGTTGCTCCGAGCGATCCACTCCGCCTGCCCCCAGCAGGAAGATCGCAGACAGCTTCATGCCTGCCTGTCGCGCCATCCTTGCGGCCTCCACGTGATCTTCGAAGGTGCTGCCCTTGGCGATCCGCTTCAACACCTGCGGATCACCGGACTCCGGGCCGATGTAGAGGAGGCTCAGCCCGAGGTTGCGGAGCTCCTGCAGCTCGGTGGGGGACTTCTCCTGCACGTTCGTGGCCATGGCGTAGCAGCTCACCTGTCGCACGTCGGGAAACAGCTCGCGGACGCGCTGCAGGATCGGCCGCCAGTGGGACATGGGCATTACCAAGGCGTCGCCATCGGCAACGAACACCTTCTCGACGCCGGAACCATGGGCCTGCCTGGCCAGAGCGAGATCCTCGAGGATTGCGTTCAGCTCACGCAGCCGAAACTGCTTGTCTCGGTACATGTCGCAGTAGGTGCACTTGTTCCAGGAGCAGCCGATGGTGGCTTGCAGGATGTAGGACCAAGCCTCACTCGGGGGGCGGTAGAGCCTGCCTTCGTAGCGCATGCGTGCTTGCTGGAAACTTACCATGGCCTCCCGTCATCGTGGGGTTGCCAAGGGTTTCTAGCCCAATCGACTGGGCGATTCGTATACTGTCCCCGACTTTGGAGGTAGCAGCGGCGGAGATCCCTCATGATGTCTTCCAGGAACTTTGACTACGCCATCGCCATAGGCGGCGCCGCGGGACAGGGGATCGCGACCCCGGGCAACCTGCTTTCCCGCATCTTCATCCGCCGTGGGTTGCACCTGAACGCCTACAACGCCTACCAGTCCATCATCCGCGGCGGCCACATCCTGCTGACCATCCGCGTGAGTGATCAGCCCGTCTCCACCCACGGCGACAGGCTGGATCTGCTGCTGTGCCTCAACCAGGACACGATGGATCGACACCTGGGCTTGATGGGGCCGGGCACCCACGTGGTTTTCAACGGCGACTCGGTCGATCCGGGCCAGACGAAGTCCGGGGCGAAGCTCTGTCCGCTGCCGGTGAAACACCTGACCGACAACAACCGCAACAAGCTGGTGCAGAACACCGTGGCGATCGGGGCTATCGTGCGGCTGCTGGGGATGGATTTCCGGGTCCTGGAGGAGGTGCTGAGCCAGCAGTTCCAGCGCAAGGGCCAGGCCGTCGTGGACGAGAATGTCTCGGTGGCAAGGGCAGGTTACGAACACGCCGCCGCCAACTTCGACGCCCTTGGCGCGGAGGTACCGAAGGGTCGGAAGCCCCTGGCCGTTTGGACGGGGAACGAGGCCCTGGCGATGGGCGGTGCCGCGGCGGGGGTCAAGTTCTACTGCGCCTACCCCATGAGTCCGTCCACCGGGGTTCTGCACTGGATGGCGAATAATGCCCGCGAGCTGGGGATCATGGTGCGCCAGGTCGAGGACGAGATCAGCGTCGCCAACATGGCGATCGGCGCTGCCGCCGCCGGCTGCCGCGCCATGTGTGCCACCTCCGGGGGAGGCTTCGCGTTGATGACCGAAGCCATTGGATCGGCAGCCATGATGGAGATCCCGGTGGTCTTCATCAACGTGCAGCGCGCGGGCCCGTCGACCGGTGTCCCTACCAAGACCGAGCAGGGGGACCTATGGCAGGCGCTCGGCGCCAGCCAGGGTGACTACGAGCGGATCATCGTCGCACCGAGGGATGCCCTGGATGCGTTCCGCACCATACCCGAGCTGTTCAACCTGGTGGATCGCTGCCAGTGCCCGGGGATCGTGATCAGCGACCTCTTGATCTCGGAGGGTACCTTCAGCGTCGATCCCGCGGCGATCGATCTGCAACCCGTGATCGACCGCGGAAAGCTCGTCACCGAGCCGAGGACCGGCGCCGCCGCGCTGGACAACGGCTATCTGCGCTACCGGAACACCGAAGACGGGGTCTCACCGCGGGCGGTGCCTGGACTGGAGGGCTATGTGCACGTGGTCGCTACGGACGAGCACGATGAGGACGGCGTGCTGATCAGCGACGAGTTCACCAACCCGCACAAGCGCCGCATGATGGTGGAGAAGCGCGCACGGAAGCTCGAGGGGCTCCTGCAGCAGATCCCGGCGCCGGAGCTCGAGGGTCCCGCGGACGCGGAGGTGACCCTGGTCGGGTGGGGATCCACCCATGGCGTGATCGCAGAGGCGATCGAGCAGCTGGCCGAGAGCGGTGTCACCGCGAACCAGCTGGCCATCAAGTGGATCACGCCGTTCCATGCCCAGGCGGTAACCGACTGCCTGGGACGCGCCGGCAGGACGATCGTCGTCGAAAACAACCACTCCGGCCAGTTCTTCCGCTACCTCAGGAGCGAGACCGGAATCACCGCGGACGGCGCCATCCGCAAGTACGATGGCGAGCCGTTCATGCCTCACCATGTCGCCGACGGCGTTCGTGCGCTGCTTGCCGGCGACCTGAAGGTCTATGTGCCCGAACAGGAGATCATGGTGTAGGAAGCGAACAGGGCGAGAGAGCGGGAGAGTGTGCAAGAGTGACGGACCGAGCGCGAGAGAGACGCGCGTGAAAGAGCAAGCGAGAGAGAGCGAGAGAGAGACATGAGCACCACACAGGACGTTCAGCTCCAGGCCAAGGACTTCAAGGGCAAGGTGAACCCCGACTGGTGTCCGGGGTGCGGCGACTTCGGCGTCCTCAACGGGCTGCAGAAGGCATGCGCGGAGCTGGGTCTGAAGCCCCACGAGATCCTCACCGTGAGCGGCATTGGCTGTTCGTCGAACCTCCCGGGCTACATCAACGCCTACGGGATGCACACACTGCATGGCCGTGCCCTGGCCGTGGCCACGGGCGCGCAGCTCGCGAACCACGAGCTGACCGTGATCGCCACGGGCGGGGACGGCGATGGCTATGGCATAGGCGGCAACCACTTCACCCACATCGCCCGGCGCAACGTGGATCTGACCTACATCGTCATGAACAACCAGATCTACGGGCTGACGACGGGCCAGATCTCTCCAACCAGCCGCCAGGGCATGAAAACCAAGAGCACACCCTTTGGCAACGTGGAGCTGCCCGTGAACCCGATCACTTCAGCCATCATGCATGGCGCCACGTACGTGGCACGTGGGTTCAGCGCAGACGGCAAGCAGCTGTGCGAGCTGATCAAGCAGGGAATCCAGCACCGGGGTTTCGCGCTGATCGACGTGTTCAGTCCCTGCGTGACCTTCAACCACGACAACGGCTACGAGTTCTTCAAGCCACGGGTCAAGAGGCTCGAGGACGAGGGCCACGACACCGGGGACTGGAAGGCTGCCTGCGAAAAAGCCCTGATGTGGGGTGACACGATCTACACCGGGGTCTTCCTGCAACGGCAGGCGCCGACGCTGGGCGACCTGGAGCCGGTCCTGGAAGGGGGGGGGCCGCTCGCCCGCCGGCCACTGGGCCTTGCCAAGGAGGCCACCGAGCGCATCCTGGCGCGCATGATGTAACCGCTGGTCAGAGCTCGCCCACGAATGCAGCAATCGCTGCTGCGGCGGTCTCGAGGTTCTCCGCTTCGGTGTGCCCCGAAGCCTTGCGGGGCTTCAGCGAGTGGTCACCGTCGGGGATCCAAGTCAACCGAATGCTCGGCGACAAGGAGTAGCCCTCGACTTCGTCCTGAGTGCCGAAGCTGTCCCTTGTTCCCTGAACGATCAGCGTGGGCGTCTTGAGGCTCTCCAGGTGGGCGGTGCGGAGCTTCTGGGGATTGCCCGGCGGGTGGAATGGATAGCCCAGGCACACCAAGCCGCGTACGCCCAGTTCGTCGGCGACCATGCTGGCGATACGGCCCCCCATGGACTTGCCGCCGATCACCATGTGTTCGGGCCGGCCGACC
>QJVU01000309.1 GCA_003235605.1 Planctomycetota bacterium
CCTCGCGAGGATCTCGTAGCACCGCCTCCAGCGGCGTCAGGTCGGGGTCCGTCTCGAGGCGGGTTTGTATCAGCGGATAGTCCCTGGCGCATTCCGCCCACACGCTCTCGGGCAACGGGCGGTAGCGCCAGAAGAAGTCGAGGTGCCACGGAAGAAACCGCATGGCACGTTCCCGGCCGATCGCGTCGTCCCGGAAATGCTCCTTCATGTTCCGGACAAGGCACCGGTACACCGCGATCCGCTCCTTGGCCGTGGGCGTCCAGGTTGCCTGCTCCTGGAGCTCTCTGAAGATCCAGGGCTTGATCAACGCTCCGCGGGCGATCATTACGGCGGCACATCCGGACTGCTCGCGGCGCATCTTTGCCTCGAACCAGGTCAGGATGTCGCCGTTGCCGATGATGGGGATCTTCCGTTCTGCGGCAAGACGGGCGATCAGGTCCCAGTCCGCCTGCTTCGAGTAGCGTTGCTCACGCGTCCGCGCGTGCAGTGTGAGGGCCGCGGCGCCGGCCTCCTCGCACAGGCGGGCCACCTCGGGCGCGTTCACCTCGCCGTCCCTCCAGCCGCTGCGGATCTTCACGGTGACCGGTACCGGCAGCTCCCGGGCCAGCGCTTCCACCACCCGCGCAAGCGCCTGGGGACGGCGGAGCAGGGTCGCTCCCATTCCTCGCCGCACCACATCGTGGATCGGACAACCGCAGTTCAGATCCACGAAGACCGCGCCGCGGTCGACGGCGATGCGGCCGGCCGCGACCGCATCCCGGGGATTGGCCGCGGCCAGCTGCACACCGAAGCAGGACTCGGTTTCGTGCTTGCGCAGCAGCGCCAGCTCGGACCGGCTGCCCCGAACGATCTGCCGTGCATAGGCCATCTCGGAGACCGTGACCTTGGCGCCAAAGTCCACACAGAGCCTGCGAAACGGCAGGTTGCCCCCCTTGGTCAGGGGAGACAGGATCGTCTGGTCGTGCCACTCCATTCTGCCCGGCGATTCTTGCGCTTCCCTGCTATGATGGCCCGAGCCCGTCCCGGTTTTTGTTGGAACTCGTCGTCCCATGCAGCAACACCTCGCGATCGGCGCCCTGGGTGTGGCGGCTGTCCTCGGCACGCTCGCCCTGTTTGCAGCCTCCGGAGACCCTTCGGGCCCGGTGGACCGGACCGACCCCGCGGACCCCGCGAACCCGTTGGCTCCCAGGGGCCACCTGATCCTGTTGATCGAGGGGGATGCCCGCGGACTCCGGGTCACCCACGTCACCGCCAAGAAGGACCCCTACAACCCGGTCGACGGCAAGGCATCTCATGAGATCGTGATCTACGACACCACTGCCCGGGTGCTGGGCCGCTATCCCCTCGATCTCTCGAAGTTCGATCTCGACCCTGCCCATGTCGGCAAGCCACTGCGGGTCGAGGGCTGCGAGGTCATCGACACCAAGGTGGTGATGCTTGCCAGCATCCCGTGGCTGCCAAACGCAGCCGCGCTGGAGATCGAGAAGGGGGCCGTCCCCGTGGGAGGCGCGGTGTCAGCCGACTACGCGCGGCTGGTCGCAGCGGCCGAGCGGACGCTGGAGGGCCAGCGATGAGGTTCTTTGCTGCAGCCTTGCTGTCCGTCGGCGTGAGCACGGCCGTGCCGGCACAGACCGTCAAGACCATCCTCAAGAGCGGTCCTACCCAGAACCGCTACGACATGGTGATTCTCGGGGATGGCTACACGGCCCAAGAGCAGTCCAGGTTCGACTCAGACTGCGCGAAGTTCGTCACAGGGCTCTTCGCCAAGGAGCCGTACAAGAGTTTCAAGAACTTCTTCAACGTGCACACGGTCTACCGGGCCAGCAAGGAATCCGGAGCTGACCAACCGGACGCGAGCCCACCGATTGTCAGGGACACCGTCTACGACGCCTCCTACGCCACGGGCGGCACCGCGCGTTGTCTCTACATCAAGAACACGACACAGGCCGCCAAGGACGCGGCCCTGGCCCCCGCCAACGAGGGTCGGATCCTGGTGCTCGTCAACGACAGCCGCTATGGCGGCTGCGCGGGCACCTACGCGGTTTCCTACAACGGCGGCTCGATGGTGGAGGTGCAGACCCACGAGTTCGGCCACTCGTTCGCGGGCGTCGCGGACGAGTACGACTACCCCTACGACACCTACACTGGCGGCGAGCCCAGCCAGAAGAACGTGACCATCGACCCCACCGGCAAGAAGAAATGGCCGGCGTGGATCGGCATCCAGGGCATCAGCGCTTTCGGAGGGGCTCGATACTACAAGAAAGGCATCTACCGGCCGGCGGCCAACTGCCTGATGCGGTCCCTCGGCCAACCGCTCTGCGCCGTTTGCAAGGAACAGGTCGTGCTCAACAGCTATCGGACGGTCTCCTCGATCGACAACCCACAGCCACCGGAGCTCACTTTGGAGCTTCAGAAGGAGGAGAAGAAGACCTTCTCGTTCACCGACATTGCCGCGAGCGCCAAGATCACCTGGCGGATCAACGGGGTGGCGCAGTCGGCCACGAGCACATCCCTGGTTGTCGATGCCACGACTCTGAAGCCGTCGGGCAACAACACCGTGGAGGTCGAGGTCTCGGACCAGAGCGCTTTCGTGAAGCAGGATCCGACGAACCTGCTCACGAAGAAACGTGTCTGGACGGTGACCGTCGCCGGGCCGCCGCTTCCGGACCTGAAGGTCTCGACATGGATCAGTCTGGCGAACTCGGTGCAGGCTGGCCAGGACCTGGAGACGATCGGCGTCGCCGTCAACGACGGCAACGTGGACGCCACGGGTATCTCGGTGGACTGCTTCCTCTCCACGGACAAGGAGATCACCGCCACCGACACCTTCCTGGGCAGCTACACCATCTCGCTCCTGGAGAAGAAGGGAGGGTACCACGTCAAGAACCCGTACCGGGCGGAGATCCCCCCCCACATCTTGCCGGGCACCTACTACGTCGGCGCAGTGATCGACCGCGAGGACAAGATCAAAGAGCTGGACGAGAACAACAACATCACCTCGTACCAGGTGACGGTCACGAAGCCTTCCTGTGTGGCACGGCTCGCCTATGACGATCCGCTCGTCTACCCCACCAACAAGGCGACCACCACCGGGGGCGGCACGCTGCACCCGACTGTCACCGCTGCGTGCAACGCCGGCGATGGCTACCTGATCCTGGTGGGCTGCACGGGGACCAGCCCTGGCACCAACATCGGCTTCAACCTCACCCTGCCCCTCAACCTGGACGCCTGTTCCTCACTGGCCTATGGCGTGGTCAACTCGACCTTCCTCCAGGCCTTCCAGGGCACCCTGGACAACAACGGTCATGGCCGCGCCACGCTCAGGATCCCCCAGAAAGGGATCAGGGGCACACCCGGAGCCCACATGGCGGCCCTGGTTTTCGACCGCAGTTCCGGCCGGTTCCTGGCCGTCACCAACCCGGTCCAGCTGAGCATCGTCAAGTAGGGGCAGTAGAGGCGCGTCACCGCCCGACCCTCAAGAACCCGATCGGGTCTCCGACCAGCGCCGTCTCGATGGTCTCGTCATCGGCCTCCACCCGCAGGTCCCTGGCCTCTGCTTCGTGCAGGAACCAGGGGACCTCCTCTCCGGTGGTGGTGACCAGAAACGGCACCTTCGCCGCATCGAACAGGGCAGCCACGAGCTCCCGCACCTTGTCGCGCTCCTGGCAGAACCCGCCCACGTCCAGGAGCACCGGTGGGATGCGCCCGTAGGTAACTCCACTCACGAGAGGGTAGGTCTCCGGGTCGTCCAGGACGCTCACCACCGACAGGTGGTCGAACGGCCCCGGATCCTCGTCCAGGTGGCCCAACACCCCGCCAGGAGTGAACCGCACACGATCCCCCAGGCCCGCGGCGTCCAGGCTTCGGTTGAGGATCTCGCACTCGGCGGTCCGCAGGCTGGCAACGCGCAGGCCGCGGCGCAGGTCCAGGGCCTCCGTGACCAGCGCCGGCAGCTCGGCTACCCCCGCGCCCACGTAGAGGCTGCTCCCCCCGGGAGGGATACGGGGTCCGAGGGCCGCGGCCCAGATCAGGCCGAGCTCCAGGGCCGGGGAGCGCCGGTCGTCCCAGAAGGCTGCCCCGCCTTCATCACAGTAGATGTCGCCAAGCGCCCCGTAGTCCAGGTGGGCGAACAGACTGGTGATCTTGTCCACGGTCGCCGGGGTGGGGATTGTCATGGTGTTACGGGGTGCGCTGGCGAACATACGGACAATGTCCACACCCCCCGGGGGCTCGCATTGTCGTATCCTAGACGACCCCCCACCCACTACCTGCCTTTCACATTACCTGCCTTTTCACATCAGACATGGCACCCCTCAAGAACTTCTCGCGGCTCCTATTGCTTCTCAGTGTGGCCGTCGCCTCCGGCATCTCCACGACCACCGTCACCGCCCAGAACGCTCCGGATACCCTGGTGGGCATCACCAACGCGCCCCTGCTGCCATCCTCCTCCTCGGTGGACACCCAGGTGCCCTCCTTCTCGAACTGCTCCGCTGCCACTCAGGTGGGGTTCCCGCTGCTCAACAACAGCAACGGCATGGCCGGGGGCGCCGCCTATGATCCCCGGCACAACGCGGTGTGGGTGACAGACAGCAGGAACATCATCCTCTACCGTCTCAGCGACCAGAAGACGCTGTGCTCGTTCACGCCGACCCTGCAACTCGTGACCACCACCACACCGAGCGTCGTCAGCGGTCTGGCCTTCTCGCCCAGCCGGCGCGAGCTCTACCAGGTCGAGACCGTTCCCAACCAGATGGCGGTGACGAGCTACAACGTCGCCAACATCACCAACTGCAAGCCCTTGGTGAAGTCCCTCGGCGCCGTAAAGCTGGGCATAACCGGGGAGCAGTGCGGCGGCCTCGCTTTTGACGAGGCCAGGAGCCTGTTCTACTACGTGACCACCTGGGCTGGCTTCGCCGGCCCCGGCAATACCATCTACGCGGCCCCCTATGCCAGCCCCACCAAGCTGGTGAGCAACTCCGTGTCGCCCTGCACGTCGAGCACGATGACCGGGGCGGCCTACTCCAGCTGCACCAAGTTCCTCTACCTGGCAACGGCCACCGAGGTGAACGTCATCCGCATGGACGACCCCCTCAACGGCAAGACCACCAACATGAACCAGCTGCTCAACGCCAAGTGCTGCACGAAGCAGAAGGGCGGCGGCTGGGGCGGCATCGGCCTCATTCCGAGCTGGAACAAGACGCTGGTGGGAAGCAGCTGCCTGGCCGACTCATGTGGTGGCTGCAACAGCATGAAGCTGGACCTGGCGGGCGGCGACGCCGTGCTGGGTAACCCGGATCTGGCCATCACCATCAGCGGTGCGCCCACGAACAGCACCGGGGCCTTCTACATTTCCCTCGGCTCCTGCACCTCGGGCACGGGCATCGCTGGCCTTTGCGGCAGCGTCTATCCTTCCCTCCAGGCGCCGTTCCCGATACTCCTGGGCATCTTCAACCTGGGTGGCACCGGCACCTGTGGCGGCTCCCTCAATTTGCCCCTGGGCGGCGTCCCGACGAATGCGAGCCTGTGTGGAGTCAAGACCTGCACCCAGTTCCTGAT
>QJVU01000744.1 GCA_003235605.1 Planctomycetota bacterium
GCTGGTCCTCGGGCATCGCGTCGGTGGCGCAGAACGGAGCCAACGACAGCAACAGCATCGTGGCCGATCCGAAGTTCGTCAGTGCCACGGATCTGCACCTGCAGGCCAGCTCTCCAGCGTTGGGCAAGGGCAAGCCCATGCCCAAGTCGTTCTATCCGAACCACGAGGTCATGGACGACTTCGACGGCTGGATGCGGGGCGGCAAGAAAGACATCGGCGCCTACGAGCTGACTGGTTGGATGCCGTACGGGCAGGGTTGCCCCGGCACCAACAACACGGTTCCGGTAATCAGCTTCTCGGGCAACATAGGTCCCGGTGACTCGGCCGGCATCGACCTCTCCGGCGCGCGGGCAAGCTCCCAGGTGGCCCTTGCCCTGGGCCTGAGCCAGACGTCCATCAACCTGGGGGGTACCTGCACGCTGCTGAACCAGCCGCTGATCCTGCTGTTCCTGACCAGCAGCGCCAGTGGCAGTGCCTCGGTGCCGGTAGCCATTCCCAGCACGACGCTGATCCTGGGCACCACGGTCTATGCCCAGTACGGGGTGGCCGACCCCGCCGCTACCGGCGGCATTGCCGTGACCGAAGGTGCCACCTTGCGCATGTAGCAAGACCCATGGACCCCAGAACTCCGCCAAGTGCTGCCTGGGCGTTGGCCGCGCTCGCTTTTGCAGTTCCCTGTACCGCGCAGCTCTCCGGCACCTACACCATCGACCCGAACGGTACCGGCAGCGGCAACTTCAAGACCTTCGGCGCAGCCACCTCTGCCCTGGGTTCGAACGGCGTGAGCGGGCCCGTGCTGCTGAAGGTCAGCAGCGGCACGTTCACCGAGTCCTGGCAGATCCCGGCCATCAAGGGCGTCTCTGCGACCAACACCGTCACCTTCCTTGGGCTGGCCCCGGCGCCCACGCTGTTCCTCACCAAGCTCGTGGGAGGCAGCACCCACATCATCGACATCCAGAAGGGCGCCAGCAACATCGTCATCGAGGGCTTCGACTTCGTCAGCACGACCACCGGCGTGGCCATCCAGGCGGCCGATGCGGTCACCAACGTCGAAGTCAGGCACTGCCGCTTTGGCTCGGCGATAGCCGGTGACCAGACCGGCGCCGGCCACATCCTTGTCAACGGGTTGGATACCTCCAACAACTGGTCCATCCACGACAACGAGTTCAACTTCGGCGCCTATACCTACGGGATCTACATGAACCGGGTGCAGCGGCACCATGTCTACCGCAACCACTTCAAGATCAACGGCACGCTGTTCGGGCTTTGGTGGGGCGACTTGTTGTGGAACACCAACAACTCCCGCAACGTGATCCACGACAACCTGTTTACCGGCAAGACATCGACCTCGGTGAACGCCTGCGCCATCAACATGGCGAACAGCAGCATCAACAACGACATCTGCTACAACACCATCGCCATCGACACCGATGGCTACGCGATCTGGGCGTTCGGCTTCCAGAATGCCTACAACCGCTTCTACGGCAATCTCATCGCGGTGACCGGCAAGACCGGCGGGGGCATCTACATCACCGTCGGATCGCGGAACTACTGGCAGTCTGACGGCAACCTGTTCTTCATCCAGAGCGGGGTCGTCGGCCGCATCGTGAACGTCGTCTACAAGGGGCTGCCCAGCTGGCGGACGGCCACCGCCGCGCACCCCAACGGTGCCCAGGACCTGAACAGCGTCGAAGGGGACCCGAAGTTCAAGAGCGCCACCGATCTACGCCTTGCTCCCGGCTCTCCGGCGTTCAGCAAGGGGATCGTTCTGAGCGGGCGCTTCGTGCCTCTGGACGACTACGACGGCTTCGTGCGCGGCAGCAAGCTGGACATCGGCGCCTTCGAGACCGCCGGCTACCTGCCCTACGGCCAGGGTTGCCCAGGCGCCGGCAACAAGACACCGGCGTTGAGCCTGGGCGGCAACATCGGGCCCGGCGACAACGCCAGCATCGACCTTGCCAATGCACTGGCCAGCTCCGGGGTCGTCCTCACCGCTGGCGTGAACAAGGCAACGATCAGCCTGGGCGGAAGCTGCCTGCTGCTCAACCAGCCGCTGATCCTGCTGTTCCTGACCAGCAGCGCCACGGGCACCGCCTCCCTGCCGGTGTCGATCGCCCCAACGGCCACGGTCACGGGCTCGACCGTGTACCTCCAGTACGGTGTGGCGGACCCCGCTGCCGCTGGCGGCATCGCGGTTACCGCCGGCGCCGGCGTGCGCCTGTAGCCACGACCGTGGCGTCCGGTAGACTGTGGCCGCCCCGTTCCCAGGAGTCCCCTTCCCCATGATTCATCCGGTCCAACGCGCGCGCATTGCCTCGGGCGCGTGTCTGTTCTTCTTCGTCCTGGCGGCGGGTCCCGCCCTTGCGCAGCGAGCCGAGAGTGCGGTTGCAGAGAAGATCACGCCGGTCCTCAGCGACGACATCGCCTCGTCGATCAAGAAGGAGGGCCTCGAGAACAGCAAGGTGATGGAGCACCTGGACTACCTCACCAACACCATCGGCCACCGGTTGACGGGGTCCGACAACTGTGCCCTCGCGGTGACATGGGCGCTGGATCAGTTCAAGGCGTGGGGGCTCGATGCCAGGGTCGAAAAGGGGGGGGAGTGGCCGGAGAGCTGGAACCGTGGCCAGTGGGGGGGGCGGGTGGTGAGCCCCATCCAGATGGAGCTGCAGGTCGCCACCGAGGCCTGGACCGCAGGCACCAAGGGCCGCGTGAGGGGACCGCTGCTGGTGCTGCCGCGGAGCGCTGCTTCCGTCGAGGAACTTGGCGAACGGCTGCGCGGTGCCTGGGTGATGGCGGGCCGGCAGCCAATCATGCTCCAGATGTGGCAGCCTGGCCGCGCCCTGCGCGCTGCGTTCCGGTACGACATCGCAGGCGTCGTGTTCGAGTCCCAGGGGGACCGGTCCTATCCAAACCGCATGCGGGTGTTCGGCAACCGCGGGCTGCGGATCCCGAAGGTGCCCTACATCGTGGTGCGCCGCGACCAGTACCGGGAGCTGGTGACTCTGGTCAAGAAGACGGAGGGCGAGAACGCCGGGGACGAGAAGACAGGGGACGAGAAGACAGGGGACGAGAAAGCAGGAGACGAGAAAACCGGAAACGAGAAGGCCGGGGATCGCAATGGAGCTGCCCAGGGGTCGGTCGTGATCGCGGAGTTCGACATCCGCAACCGCTCTCGGAAGGAGAAGGTGCCGCTCTACAACGTCATCGCCGAGATCAAGGGCACCGAGAAGCCGGAAGAATACGTCGTGGTGGGGGGTCACCTGGACTCCTGGCACCAGGCGACCGGCACCACAGACAACGGCACCGGTGCCGCCACGACACTGGAGGCGGCACGGATCCTGGCGGCGGTCGGGGCCAAGCCAAAGCGCACCATCCGCTTCTGCCTGTGGACTGGTGAGGAGCAGGGGCTGCTGGGCTCCCGGGGACACGTGACGAGGCATCGCCAGGAGATGGACAGGGTGTCGGCCTACCTGAACCACGACACCGGGACCAACTGGTGCCACTCGGTCCGGGTCACGGCGGCGATGTACGACGACATGCTGCGGGTGATGGCGCCGGTGATGACGATGGCGGCGCCGGACAAGGATCACAAGGGCCCGGTATTCCAGGTGCTCAAGGCCCCGGGTGGGTTGGGGGGCGCTGCAGAGGGTAGCGACCATGCCTCCTTCCTGGTGGCGGGGGTGCCGGCATGGTCCTGGGGTCTCAAGGGACGCGCGGACTACTTCCATTACAGCTGGCACAGCCAGTGGGACACCTACGACGTTGCAATCCCCGAGTACCAGCGCCACACCGCCACGGTGATCGCCCTGGCGGCGCTGGGCATCGCCGACCTGCCGAACCTGCTCTCGCGCGAGGGTCTGCGCGCCGGCGGCGGGCGCACTCGCCGCGGCCGCGGCCAGGCGCGCCCGATCCTCGAGGGCTATCTCGGGATCGAGCTCGAGCAGGGCAGTCTGGTCATTCACGCCATCAGCAAGGACAGCCTTGCGGCGAAGAGCGGCCTCGAGCCGGGGGACCAGATTGTCGGGTTCAACGGCAAGGATGTGGAGAGCCCGCGGGAGGTGGTCCGCACCTGGCGTGGGGTCGACCCGCCGTGGACGCTGACGGTCAAGCGCGGCGCCAAGCAGTTGAAGATCGAGCTTGCGAGATGAACGGGCGTCAGCGTTGCGGCGTCGTCGCGGCCAGCATTTCGGCGCAGCGCCTATCCAGCGGCGCGGTAGCGGGGTCATGGTCCTGTGATATAGTTCCCTGCCCCTCCGAGTCCCGCAGCTGATGAAGATCCAGCTCATCCATCCGCCCGTGTACATCAACAAGCACGGGCTCACCGCGTTGCGACCGAGCTTGCCCCTGGGCCTCGCCTACATCGCGGCGGTGTTGCGGGAGGATGGCCACGAGGTGTCGGTCCTGGATGCCCTGGCCCTCGCACCGAACCGGATGACGCCCGAGGGCGACATCTGGAGGCTCGGGGCGGATGTGGCCCATATCGTCGATCGTGTCGCCCGGGATGCCGAGGCAATCGGGGTCACCAGCATGTGGTCGTATTCCTGGCCGATCGTACGGGAGCTGATCCGGAGCCTGAGGGAGCGGTTCCCGAGGATGCCGATCGTCTGCGGTGGCGAGCATTTCACGGCGGTGCCGGAGCTGTCGATGGCGGAGGCGCCGATCGACTACATCGTGCAGGGCGAGGGCGAAGAGACCGCCGTGGCCCTGTTCCGGGCCCTGGAGCTGGGTCTGGACGCGTCGGTGATCCCCGGCATCACCTACCGGGAGGCGCAAGGCGGGATCGTCCAGAACGAGCGGCGCAACCGCATCAAGAACATCGACGAGCTCCCGTGGCCGGCCTGGGACCTCTTCGATGTCGTTGCCTACGACGACAATCGCCTGGTTACCGGTATCCACTACGGCCGGACCGTGCCGGTCCTGGCCACCCGCGGCTGCCCGTATCAGTGCACCTATTGCTCGTCACCCAACATGTGGACGACCCGCTGGTACGCAAGGGCTCCAGAGGATGTGGCCCACGAGATCCAGACGTGGCAGGAGCGCTTCGGTGCGACCAACTTCCCGTTCCAGGACCTGACTGCGATCCTGAAGCGCGACTGGGTCGTCAAGTTCGCCCACGAGGTGCTGCGGCGGGGACTGAAGATCACCTGGCAGCTGCCGGCAGGGACCCGCGCCGAGATCATCGACGACGAGGTCGCACGGCTACTGGTGGCTTCCGGCTGCCGGTCGCTCAACTTCGCGCCGGAATCAGGGTCCGAGCGCACCCGTAAGCACATGAAGAAGATGCTCACGGACGAGAAGCTGTTCCGCGCGGTGCGAGCCTCGGTGAAGAACGGCCTCAACGTCGGGTGCTTTCTGGTGCTGGGCTACCCCACGGACGAGGTCCGTGACATGCGGGACACCGCGAGGATGATCCGCCGCCTGGCGCGCGCCGGCGTGGACGACGTGTCGGCGGGCTTCTTCTTCCCCCTGCCGAATACGGAGATCGTCGATCAGCTCCGCGAGCAGGGCAAGATCCATGTCAACGACGACTTCCTGAAGCTCCCGATCTACGT
>QJVU01000731.1 GCA_003235605.1 Planctomycetota bacterium
TGCCGGACGTCCGGAGCCCAGCTGTAATCCCAGCGGTAGCCAAGATCCATCGTGTGGGATCCGCCTAGCATGAACCCGAAATGAGCGCCCACGGTTGCCTCCGCCTCCACTCCGATAGTTCCCTCGTACCTGACTCCGGCGGTCAACTCCCCTTTTGTGCCGGCGACAGCCTCCAGCTGGTTTCCCTTCACGGTCCTCGTGAGATCGCTCTCCGTGCTTCCCGAGTCGGAGCGCCCCAGCTCCATGGTCGTGTAGTGATGCGGGCTGTGTAGCCGGATGTGCTCGTTTCCCGGCGTCGCATCGAAGACGATCTCGTTGCCGTAGTCGTCGCGGAGCACGCTCTTGTGCTTGTCGTCGGGCAGCTTGAACGGCGGCATCTGGTCGGCGTTGTAGACGCGACCGGTGATGATCGGCCGGTCCGGATCTCCCTCCAGGAACTCGACGATCACCTCCTGGCCGACGTGGGGGATGTGCATGCCGCCCCAGTTTCCGCCGGCCCAGGTCTGCGAGACCCGGATCCAGCACGAGCTGTTCTCGTCGTCGTTGCCGTAGCGGTCCCAGTGGAACTGCACCTTGACCCGGCCGTACTTGTCCGGCCAGACTTTCTCGCCCGCCGGCCCCACGACCACTGCCGTCTGCGGTCCCCGCACCACCGGCTTCGGCGTGGTGGCGGGCGTTCGATACGGCTGCCGGCTGGGGATGGTCTCGAAGCGACAGGAGTAGATGACGTCCTCGCCGGGCTTGACATCGGACTCGAACTCGTTCGATGCCAGCTCGTAGTCTGTGGATACGATCAGGTACTCCCGGTTCTGGTCGTCCCGCGGGTGCTCGGACAGCTCGAACAGGTTGCCGACCGCCAGGCCCCGTGCGTTGGTGTTGCCTTGCACGCGCTCGTAGTGGGCCTGCAGCTCCTCCAGGCGGGTCCGTGCATAGGTGTTGCCGTGTTGTTCCTGGATGTACTCACCGGGGTAGTCGAAGATCTCGAAGTCCGCCGCGGCGTGGGGTCGCGGCATCGATGACTTGACATCCAGACCGGCCCGCGGGCGCTCGAAGTCGTAGTCGGACAGCGCGTAGACGCCCGGTTGCAGGTTCTTGGCGATGAACAGATCGGTGACGTAGTCGATCTCCTCTGCGCCGGTCCGTCCGGGTGGCCGATACGGGATCTGCTCATAGCCCTGCACGCGCGCGTGGGCATCCGACGAGTCGGCCAGGACCAGCGTGTGCACACCCTCGTCATGGCGGAAGTAGTAGTAGATTCCCTCCTGCTCGAGGAGTCGGCTGATGAAGTGGAAGTCGGTCTCGCGGTACTGGACGCAGTACTCCCACGTGCGGTACTCACCGGTCAGCTGCTCGTCGAAGTCGGAAAAACCCTTCTCCCGAAACACTGTCTTGACAATGTCGGGGACCGTCGTGTTCTGGAAGATGCGACAGTTCGCAGTCCGGCTCAGGAGCCACAGCCAGGGCCGGATGCTGGCGTGGTAGACGGCGTAGCCGCCTGCCGTCCCGACCTGGCAGAAGCGGCTCACGATTCCATCGAAGTGGCGATGCTTGCCCTCGGAGGGGTCCAGATCCAGACGAACCGTCAGGTTCTTGCCCAGGACATTCTCGAACTGGATCTCGTGATCCTTGCTGAGCAGTTCCAGCTCGAACTCGAACAAGCGTCCGAGCTCTTCCGTGGCTCTCATCTTCCGGAACAGGAGCACGTCGTCGCCGAGTGGGCTCGAGAGGCCGATCTTGCGTGCTTTTTCCAGTTTCACCATGGCTGCTTTCTCCTGGTCGGCCGCTGCAGGGCCTTAGTCGAATGCGTACTCGAACTCCCCGTTTGCCGTTGTCACGTGGATCCGTTCCGTCGACGTGCCTTCCAACATCCGCGTCAACAGCTCCTGGCTGACGAAGGGCAGGACCGTGTTGGTGAGGATTGCGTCGACCATCCGGGCACCGCTCTCCAGCTCGGTGCAACGATTGGCAATCAGGTCCACGACCGAGTCGTCGTAGGTGAACGGCACGTCGTGGCTCTCGGTCATCCGTTTCGCGATGCGGTCGAGCTGCAGCCGCGCTATTGCCGCGATCATCACGTCGCTCAGGGGGAAAAAGGGAACGACGACCAGACGACCGAGCAGGGCAGCGGGAAAGACCCGTCGCAGCGGCTGTCGCAGGGCCTTGACCACGTCCTCCGGGTCGGGTCGCTCTGCAGCCTGCCCAATCCGCATCAGGATCTCGCTGCCGATGTTGCAGGTCAACAGGATCAGAGTGTTCTTGAAGTCGATCCAGCGACCTTCGGCATCCTCCATGACGCCCTTGTCGAAGACCTGGAAGAAGATCTCGTGTACGTCTCGGTGCGCCTTGTCGATCTCGTCGAGCATGATCACGCTGTACGGCTTTCGGCGGACTGCCTCGGTAAGCACTCCGCCTTCCCCGTAGCCCACGTAGCCAGGCGGGGAGCCCTTTAGCGTGGAGACCGTGTGGGCCTCCTGGAACTCGCTCATGTTCAGGGAGACGATGTTCTGCTCGCCCCCGTAAAGGGCTTCTGCCAGGGCCAGCCCGGTCTCGGTCTTGCCCACTCCCGAAGGGCCACACAGCAGGAAGACGCCGATGGGCTTCTTCGGGTTGTCCAGGCCCGCTCGCGAGGTCTGGATGCGGCGAGCGATGGTGTCCAGCGCGTGGCGCTGACCGAGGACGCGCTCGTTGAGGGTGTCGGCCAGCGTCAGGACTGCATCGATCTCGTTCCGCAGCATGCGCCCCACCGGGATCCCGGTCCAGTCGGCGATGACCGAGGCAACCGCGGTTTCGTCGACAGACGGCAGGATAAGGGGACTCTCACCCTGCAGCTCCGCCAGCTGTGCCCCCAGTCCCTGCAGCTTGCCGATTTGCTCTTGGCGGTCTCGGCGGTGTTCGTCCGTGGGTTCGTGTTCGGGATCACCTGTGGGGTGCTGCAGGCCGCGGCGGAGATCGAGGATCTCCTTGACCAGCTCCCGCTCGGCATTCCACTGGATCTCGAGCTCCCGCAGTCGACCGTGCTCCAGCTCCAGCTTCTCGACCGCCGCCGTTTCGCGTGCGCGCGCGTCGATGCCCAGGTCCTGTTCTCGATGGATGATGCGCATCTCCGTCTCCAGGGCCTCGATTCGCCGCCGCGAGTCCTCTACCTCGGGAGGCACCGCATGCTGGCTGATCGCCACCCGGGCACAGGTTGTATCGAGCAGGCTCACCGACTTGTCAGGTAGCTGTCGAGCGGGGATGTAGCGGTGTGACAGCTTGACCGACGCCTCGAGAGCCTCGTCGAGGACCTGCACGTTGTGGTGGGCTTCGAGAGTTGCAGACAGGCCTCGCATCATCTCGATGGCCTGCTCGTCACTCGGCTCGTCGACCTGCACCACCTGGAAGCGCCGGGTGAGAGCCGCATCCTTCTCGATGTACTTCTTGTACTCGGCCCAGGTCGTCGCGGCGATTGTACGCAAGGTTCCGCGCGCAAGGGCCGGCTTGAGGAGGTTGGCAGCGTCGCTCGTGCCAGCTGCACCGCCCGCACCGATCAGCGTATGGGCCTCGTCAATGAACAGGATGATCGGTCGCGGAGAGGCCTGCACCTCCTCGATCACCTGCTTGAGCCGGCTCTCGAACTCGCCTTTCATGCTGGCGCCCGCCTGCAACAGCCCGACGTCCAGCACCCGCACGCTCACGTCTTGCAGGGCTGGGGGCACGTCCCCCGCTGCCACACGCTGGGCGAAGCCCTCGACGACCGCGGTCTTGCCCACCCCGGCCTCGCCGGTCACGATCGGGTTGTTCTGCCTGCGTCGCATGAGGATGTCGACGATCTGGCGGATCTCGTCGTTCCGCCCGACGATCGGGTCGATCTCACCGCGACGCGCCTTCTCTGTCAGGTCGATCGAGAACTGCGCCAGCGCTTCCTGTCTGCCGAGCGCCGCAGGCGTGGGTCCCTCCGTGCCGGCGGCAGGTGCCACCTCGGCCCCCAGCCGCGAGCCGTCAGCCGCCGGCAGGCTGTCTTCCGGAGAGCCACTGACGATCTCCGCAAAACGACCCGTGAGCGTCTCGGGATCAAACTTGTCGAACTGCCTGGAGATCGACTGCAGGACGTTTCTGAGGTGTCGTGTCTTGACGATGCCTACGATCAGATGTCCGACCCGGACCTGTGGCGCTCCAAACATGAGACTGCCGTAGACCCATCCGCGCTCGACGGCTTCCTCTACATGCGGGGAGAGATCCGAGATCGATGTCGAGCCGCGCGGCAGAAGATCCAGCGCATCCGTGCAATCCTTGGCAATTCGCGATACATCGAGCTCAAAGTACCGGATGATCCGGTGCAGGTCGGAGTCCTGCAGCTGCAGGATCTGATTGATCCAATGTACGAGCTCCACGTACGGGTTGCCACGCAGCTTGCAGAACACTGTGGCGCTCTCGATGGACTTGTAGCCGAGAGTGTTGAGCTTGCCAAACAGCGCAGCACGGCCAATCTCGGTCATCGAAGATCCTCTCTCGGGCGCACGCGCCCACTTGCCAGCGGATCCAGCAGGAGGTCGCCGGCGTCGGTTTCGATGGGGCGGCGGCCCAGCCAGGTGGTCCAGCCGAGCCGCTCGGCGCCGAGCTCGAGCCGTGGGACGTCCTCGCGCCTGAGGATCAGACGAATGTCCCACGTCAATTCGTCACCCACGTAGTTGCGAACGGTGGCAACGAGCTCTTCATGAAAGTCTCCGTCGGGCAGTAGACGCCGATAATCCGAGAGGGAGACCGGTCCACACTCGATGCGGAACTTGTGAGCGCATTGCCATGTCCGCGAGCCGATCGCTGCTGTTCGCCCCAGCAAGCCCGTGTCCTCCGACTCGCCGAGGCGACAGCGGCAGGCAACCGGAATATCCAACCACTCGCCAACGAACTCCTGGATCGCGACCGGCACTCCCAGGAGCCCCTCGACAATCGCCACCAGACCCTCGGCATTCCTGACCTGGGCGCTCAGCCGGCCGGCGTAGTGCAGCTTGGCCAGATCGGGCATAGCGTCCCGGCCGCGGAGTGTAGGCATCCCGACGCCCAACAGGCTTCCGATGTAGATGGCGAATCGATCATCTGCGGGGCGATCGAACTGCACTGCCGGCTGGGCGCTGGCCCATGCACGGTAGAACAGGGACAGGATCCGATGGTGGAACAAGTCGGCGAACCGGATGAACGTCGGATCCGAGAACTGCCTTTGCCGTTCGCGAGCGTATTCAGTCAAGTGCAGGGGCAGGGGCCCGTTCGGACCGAACAAGCCGAGAAAAAGGACCGCCAGGCGGCCCGCACCTCCGTTGGCTGCCGGATCGAACCCGGCGATTGTCGACGGCGCGAAAGCCATCGAAGGCTCCTGAGCAAGCCGCACCGGGTCCTCTGACGGCCTCTTGGAATGACCAACTCTCGGGCGGTCACGGTGTGCGTTCTCCAGAAGCCTGAGAGCCGAGTAGAAATCAAACTCGTAAGGTCTCTCTTGCAGCGCTGTGTTCAGCTCTACAGCGTTGGTCGCGTTCCTGTCCGGATTGGCCATCGA
>QJVU01000502.1 GCA_003235605.1 Planctomycetota bacterium
GCAGCCTTGAACTCGGCAACTGCTTCGTCGAGGGCACCGCGCTCTTCGAAGATATTGCCGAGGTTGATCTGTGCAGGAGCGCAGCGTGGATCGATCTCGATCGCCTTGCGGCAGTGGGTGATCGCCTCATCGTAGCGGCCGAGCCTATCCAGCGCGATGCCGAGGTTGTTGTATGCTCCGGCGAACTTCGGGTCGATCTCGATCGCCTTGCGGCAGCAAGCGATGGCCTCGTCGAAGCGGCCGAGATCGCTCAGCGCGAGGCCGAGGTTGTTGTGCGCTGTGGCGTCCTTCGGGTCGAGCTCGATCGCCGTGCGGTAGCAGGTGATGGCCTCTCCGTAGCGGCCAAGCTTCTGCTGTGCGCCGCCGAGATTGACGTAGGCCATGCCACTCTTCGGGTCGATTTCGATCGCCTTGCGGTAGCAGGCGATGGCCTCGTCATGGCGGCCGATCTTCCACAGCGGGATGCCGAGGTTGTTGTATGCTGTGGCGTAGTTCGGATCGATTTCGATCGCCTTGCGGTAGCAGGCGATGGCCTCGTCATGGCGGCCGATCTTCCACAGCGGGATGCCGAGGTTGTTGTATGCTGTGGCGCAGTTCGGATCGATTTCGATCGCCTTGCGGCAGCAGGCGATGGCCTCGTCGAAGCGGCCGACCTTCTCCAGCGTGATTCCGAGGTTGTTGTATGCTCCGGCGTAGTTCGGATCGATTTCGATCGCCTTGCGGTAGCAGGCGATGGCCTCGTCGAAGCGGCCGAGCTTTTGCAGCGCGACACCGAGGCGGCGGTGTGCGTCCACGCACTTCGGGTCGATGTCGATTGCCTTGTGGTAGCAGGCGATGGCCTCGTCAAGGTGGCCGAGTTCCTGCAGTGCGTTGCCGAGGTTGTTGTGTGCCGTGGCGCACCTCGGGTCGATCTCGATTGCATTGCGGTAGCAGGCGATGGCCTCGTCGAAGCGGCCCAGCTCCTTCAGCGCGGCGCCGAGGTTGTTTTGCGCCAAGGCGTACTTCGGATCGAGCTCGAGCGCGCGACGGTTGCATGCAGCGGCTTCGTCCAGAGAGCCCGCGCGGAATGACGCGAAGCCGAGGTGAAGCCAGGCCTCGGCAAGTCGAGGTCGCAGTGCCACCGCGATCCGGGCGCTATCCACGACCTCCTGCCAGTTCGGCTCCGCTAGTTCCTCTAGCAGTTTGACCAGCCGCAAGGCGATGCCGAAGTCCTCGGGGTTGTGGAGCTGGCCCTGCCGGTACACCTTCACCGCCTCGGTCTTGGCGCCAGCGGTCCACAACGCCTCGCCAAGCAGCACCAGGCTCAGGACCGGAAGCTTGGGCACATCCACGGTGGACGCGAGCTGCAGGAGCTTCCCTTTCTTCTCTCTGGCGTCTGGGATCAGGTCGCGCAGGTTGTTGCGCCAGGGATCCTCGGAGTCCAGGAGCCTTGCCAGGCGCTCCAGCTTCCTGGTCAGCTCGTGGTTGACGCGCTTCCGGCGCCGGGTCATTGCCCAGTGGTCCAGTGCCGCCGCCAGCTCGACCGCCAGGGCACTGTCCCCGAGGGAATCGGCAGCCTGCGCGAGGCTGAGATCCTCGATGCGTTGGTCCAGGTAGGTGTGGAAAGCTGCGCTGTAGGCTTCCTCCACCCGCCGCGAGTCCATGAGCTTCCAGCTTGCTTCGACCACCTCGCTCTCCGCCGGGGACCGCGCCAGGAGGAGGGCGTCGCGCATCGCCTGGTCCTTTTTGCGGCGGGCAACCTCCGCCGTGGCCTGCTTGTGCTCGTTCCGTACTTCCTCTTCGAGCTTCTCCACCCTCACCTTCAGGGCGTCGGCGACGTACTCCGATCCTGCCAACCGTTGTGCCTGGATCACGGCCGTCTGGGCCTGTTCCCACAGGGAAAGGTCCTCGAGACCACTGGCTCTAGCCTTGCCCTGCCTGGTGCTGGCCTCCTGCAGTGCTGCGGTCACGAGCCCCTCGGCATCCGCCTGGCGACGGGCTGCCTCCCACTGCACCCAGAGGTAGCCACCCCCGCCCAGTGCCAGGACCAGGACCGCTGCGGCAGCCAGCATCACCGTGGACCGGGCCCTGACCCTGGCTTCCGCGGCGTGGATCTCCGCCTGGCGTGCGCGCTCTTCCACCGAGGAGAGGTAGGCAGCAACTGCGTCGGCCACCTGACCCGCAGACTCGGGGCGGGCCCGTCGGGCCGGAGAGAGACACTGTTTCGCGAGACTGACCAACGACTCATGGGCACCACAGGCTTCGAGGCGCTCCACGGCGTTGGCTGTGTTTCCCTGTGCGGCCTGCTGGACCACGTCGCCGTCTTCTTGAAGGTAGGGAGGTGCACCGGTGAGGATCTCGCAGAGGATGGCACCGAGACCAAACACATCGGAGCGTTGATCCAGCCGTTCGATGGCACCCATCGCCTGTTCCGGGGGCATGTAGGCGGGTGTCCCGAACAATGAGCCCGCCACCGACTGGGTGCCGGAGCCCGGCGTGCTGCGCACGGTCTCGATCACGCTGCGCTGGCTGGCCCGCGCGGCGGCCATTCCTTCGTCGGCGAGTTCGCCCTTCGGCAGCACCTTGGCAAAGCCCCAGTCCACGACCTGCACCTCGCCAAACGCACCGATCATCACGTTGGCGGGCTTCAGATCCCGGTGGACGACCCGACGGGCGTGGGCATAGGCGACCGTCTGGCAGACCTGTTCAAAGATCCCCAGCAGGCGGCGGCGGTCCTGGGTGGGGGAGGTGCGCCTTGCCAACTGGGCAGCCAACGTCTCGCCCTTCACCAGCTTCATGGCAAAGTAGGGCCGTTCGCCAGCCTGCAGTCCCAGCTCGTAGACCGGGACGATGCCCGGGTGCTGGAGCTGGCCGCCGATCTGGGCTTCTTCCACGAAGCGGGAGAGGACATCGGGACGATTGGCGTACTCGTCCCTGAGGATCTTCATCGCAACGTCGCGACCCAGGTCTACATCGCGGCCCTTGTAGACCACGCCCACGGCGCCACGGCCGATCTCACCCACGACCTGGTAGCGGCCGGAGGGGTTGCGGAGATGTTGGGCCTCCTCGGTGACCTTGACCGGGGCGTCTTCGGGAGCGTTCGACTCCAGGTGAACACCCAGGCTTGAGCCGGCGCGTGACTCCAAGGCCCGAAGCACGCTCTGCGATGGTGGCCGTGTGGGCTTGCCGAAGGCCTCGGCCAGACCCCTGTCCACCGGGTCAACGGGTGTCGAGTTGTCCGTGTCTTTGTCGTGGGCGCTCACTTCCCGACTCCTTTCTGGATCCGTTGCCACAGTGCTTTCCAGGCCTTGCGCTCTGACTCGGGCAGCATCTGCAGCGCCTCCCCCCGCACGCCGGCGAGGTCCTTGTCCTTCAACGCATGCTTGAGGTGTTTGCGGGCTTCTCCAGCGCGCTCGCCCTCTGAGATCCACTTCTCCCAGCGCTCGACCTCGAGGGTCAACCAGGCAAGGGCGAGTCCGCGTATCCTGCTCCGTTCGCCTGCCTCCATCTTCCCACCCGCGCTCCAAAGCGCCGCAGCGCAAGCCGGGTTGTAGACACCCCATTCCTCGTCCAACGCCAGCTCGCGTTGGTCGGCCAGGGTCCTCTCGGTCAGCGCGATGATCTCCGCATAGCACTTTGCGTGGAGCGCACGGCGCGTTGCTACCTCCCACTGCTTGCGCGACCTTGCTGTTCGCCTTCCGCTGAGGATGTCGTCAACCTCGAGGCTCTTCTTGGAGAGGTCCTCGATCCGGCCCTGAGCGAACGCCTCCCAATGCCGCGCGAACGCGGAGTCTTCTCGTGCAAGAAGCGCTTCGGCATTCTTGTACTCAGCGATGGCTCCGCCAAGGTCATCACGCGCTTCGAGCATCCTGCCAAGGTTGATGTGGGCGGCTGCATTGCGTGGATTCGTCTCCAGCACCGTGCGGAAGCAGGCGGCCGCCTCGTCGTAGCGGGCAAGGCTTCCAAGCGCAGTGCCGAGGTTGTTCTGCGCGTTGGCGTCCTTTGGATCGATCTCAATCGCCTTCTGGAAGCAGGCGATGGCTTGGCCGTGACGGCCAAGCCTGTGCAGCACGATGCCGAGGTTGTTGTGTGCACCGGCGCACTTCGGATCGAGTTCGAGTGCCTTCTGGCAACAGGCGATGGCCTCGTCGTACCGGCCCAGCTTCTCCAGCACGCTGGCAAGTCTGTTGTGCGCCTGGGCGAACTTCGGATCGATCTCGATCGCTTTGTTGTGGCAGGCTACAGCCTCGTCGAGGCGGCCAAGCTTCCCCAATGTGATGCCCAGGTTGACGTACGCCTTGGCGAATGTTGGATCGATCTCGATTGCCTCATGGAAGCAGGCGATGGCCTTGTCGTGGCGGCCAAGCTTCTTCAACACGATGCCGAGGTTGCTGTGCGCCGCGGCGACCGTTGGCTCGATTTCAATCGCCTTCTGCAAACAGGCGACGGCCTCGTGGAGGCGGCCAAGATCTGCCAACACGAGGCCGAGGTTGCTGTGCGCCATGGCAAACGTTGGATCGATTCCGATCGCTTTGTGATAGCAGGCGACGGCCTCGTGGAAGCGGCCGAGCTTTCTCAACGCGACGCCGAGGCTGTTGTGCCCGTTGGCGTACCGAGGATCGACCTCGACTGCTTTCTGGAAGCAGGCGATGGCCTCTTCGTGGCGGCCAAGCCTTGTCAGCGCAATGCCGAGGTTGTTGTGTGCCTTGACGAACTTCGGGTCGAGTTCCAGCGCACGACGGTAGCAGGCAACCGCGTCGTCCACACAACCCTGGCGGAACGACACGAAGGCGAGCTGATGCCAGGCCCCGGCCAGGCGAGGTCGCAGCGCCACCACGATCCGGGCGCAATCGATCGCCTCCTGCCAGTTCGGTTCCGGGAGCTTCTTCAGCAAGTGGACCAGCCGCAAGGCGAGACCAAAGTCGTCGGGGTTGTGGAGCTGGCCCTGCCGGCACGCCTTCACCGCCTCGGTCTTGGCGCCGGCGGTCCACAGGGCCTCCCCAAGCAGCACCAGGCTCAGGACCGGGAGCTTGCCCAGGTCCACGGTGGAGGCGAGCCGCAGCAGCTCTGCCTTCTTCTCCCTGACGTCGGGAATCAGGTCGCGCAGGTTGCTGCGCCAGGGATCATCCGGGTCCAGGAGCCTGGCCAGGCGTTCCAGTTTTCTGGTGAGCTCGCCGGTGACCCCTGACTGTCGGCGCGTCATCCCCCAGTGGTCCAGCGCCGCCGCCAGCTCGACCGCCAACGCGCTGTCTCCCAGGACATCGGCGGCCTGTCCGGGGCTCAGGTCCTCGAGGCGCTGACCCAGGTAGGTGTGGAACGCCATGCTGTAGGCCTCCTCCACCCGGCGCGAGTCCATGAGCTTCCAGTCCCCTCCGACGACCTCGCTCTCTGCCGGGGACCGCGCCAGGAGGAGGGCGTCGCGCATCGCCTGGTCCTTCTGGTGCTGGGCGGTCATGGCCGCGGCCTGCTCCCGCTCCTGCCGTACTTCCGTCTCGAGCTTCGCCACCCTTTGCTTCAAGGCATCGCCCACGTACTCCGACCCCGCC